>RFVF01000076.1 GCA_009922615.1 Pseudomonadota bacterium | reverse complement strand
GTTTGAGGTTTTCTTGGTCGAATTGCGGTATTCGCAAGCAAAGTTAGTCTTCCGATGGCTTTGGACAAGCTTTTTAGGAGAAAAAATAGGATTGCAATTGGTTCGGTTAGTGCATTTATGAGAAAGGATAGGCTTCCAATAGTTCTGGTTAGCATTTAAACAAGAAAAGTTAAGATTCCAATGTCTCCGTTTAGTGTTACTACGGGAAAAGTTAGTCTTCCATTCGTCCAAGATAAGGAGGCGAAGGGTGGTGACTTCGCGCTGTCGGAGGAAGGCAGCTTTCCCGACCTCCTCGGCGGGGCTTGGCGGAGACTCGACACTCAACTCGCAACGGCAGGGTATCGACCATGCCGCAGGCGAAAGCGTCAGAGGGAGTGAGGAACAATTCCCATGTCCCTCATCGCGACGAAGAGGTGTCTGGCGATCTTTCGCCGTTGAAACAGAAACGCCGCGTCCAGCCAAGCCGGACGCGGCGTTTGAGAATCCGTTTGGGCTTACTGCCCGGCCTTCACCGAGAGGAGCTCGATGTCGAAGATCAACGTCGAGTTCGGACCGATGTCCTTGCCGGCGCCGCGTTCACCGTAGGCCAGCTCGGAGGGGATGAAGAGCTGCCACTTCGCGCCTTCCTTCATGAGCTGCAACGCCTCGGTCCAGCCCTTGATGACGCCGCCGACCGGGAACTCTGCCGGCTCGCCGCGCTTGTAGGAGCTGTCGAACTCCGTGCCGTTGATGAGGGTGCCGCGATAGTGGGTCTTCACGGTGTCGGTGGCCTTCGGCGTCTTGCCCGTGCCGTCCTTGATGACCTTGTATTGCAGGCCGCTGGCGGTGGTCTTCACGCCGTCCTTCTTCTTGTTGTCGGCGAGGAACTTCTCGCCTTCGGCCTTGTTCTTGGAGAGGCCTTCCTCGCGGGCGGCCATCTGCTTGGCCATCATCTTCTTCTGGAAGTCCTGCATCACGGCCTGAACTTCCTCGTCGGTGAGCTGCGGTTTGGTGCCGGCGAACACGTCCTTCATCGCGGCGGCGAGCGCGTCGGGGTTAATCTCCAGCCCCTCCTGCTTCATGCTCTTGCCGATGTTGAGGCCGATGCTGTAGCTGACTTTGTCCTTGTCGTCTTTCAGGGTCATTTTGGTGTCGGCAGCGAACGCGGAGCCGGCCAGAAGGCCGAGCGCGAGGGCGGCGGTGGTGATGGCTTTCATTGCGTGTTTGTTCGAATGCGCACGGAACAGACCGGGCGCGAATCCAGCGAGCCTAGCAACCGGCTTTTGCGCAAAGCGAGGGAAATTTCGGGTTCACTGGAACCGCAGGGCTGCGGTCTCAGCCGCGCTTCACCTTGGCGACAAAGCGGGCGAGGCGGTCGGTGGCAATTTGGATTTGATCGAGAGCGGTGGCGAAGCAGGCGCGCAGATAACCTTCGCCGCTCGCGCCAAAGGCACTGCCGGGGACGCACGCGACTTTTTCTTCCTGCAACAGGCGGAAGGCAAAATCCTTGGAGCTGAGGCCGGTGCTCTTGATGCAGGGGAAGGCGTAGAAACTGCCGCGTGGCAGATGGCACGGGAGGCCAATATCATTGAACGCCTTCACGATGAAGTTGCGGCGCAGTTTGTATTGCTCGCGCATTTCCGTGGTGTCGGGCTCGCCGTGTTCGATGGCTTCAATCGCCGCTTCCTGGCTGATGATGCTGGCGCAGAGCATGGAGTATTGGTGGATCTTCATCATGGCTTCGATGAGTTCCGCCGGGCCGCAGGCGTAGCCGATGCGGAAGCCGGTCATCGCGTAGGCCTTGGAGAAGCCGTGCAGAAAGATGGTGCGCTCGATCATGCCGGGCAGCGAGGCGATCGAGACGTGTTCACCTTCGAAGGTGAGTTCGCTGTAAATCTCGTCGGTAAGGACGACGAGGTTGTGGCGTTGCACGACGGCGGCGATTTTTTCCAGGTCGGCGCGGGTCATCGTGCCGCCGGTGGGGTTGGTGGGGAAGTTGAGCATCAGCGCCTTGGTCCGGGGCGTGATGGCGGCTTCGATGGCTTCGGCGCGGACGGCGAAGTTGTCTTCGGCCCGGCAGCTCACGGCGACGGGCACGCCGTGGGCCATGGCGATGCTGGGCGAGTAACTGACGTAGCAGGGCTCGTGGTAGATGACTTCGTCGCCGGGGTTGATGAGCGCGCGGAGGGCGATGTCGAGCGTCTCGCTGACGCCGACGCCGATGAGGATTTGCTTCTTCGGGTCGTAGCGGACGCCGAAGCGCGGGGCGAGATGGGCGGCGATGGCTTCGCGGAGTTTGAGCAGGCCGAGATTGGAGGTGTAGGTGGTCTTGCCGCGTTCGAGTGCGTAGATGGCGGCTTCGCGGATGTGCCAGGGCGTCACGAAGTCGGGCTCACCGACGCCGAGGGAAATCACTTCCTTCTGGCTTTGAACGATGTCGAAGAATTCGCGAATGCCGGAGCGGGGCAGGCCCGCAATGGTGCGCGCGATAAACTGCTGAGGTTGAAAGGGAGTCGCCATGTCAGTCGCAGGCGCGAGACTCAAGCGGAAGGATACCAGTTTGGAAACATTAAAAACAGCCGCGGCCGGAATTGGAACGGCGGTGGCGGAGTCGTCGCCCGCGCTTCAGCGGAAGGCCTTGGTCTGGCGGGCGGAGTGGATTTGCAACATACTGCCCACTTCGGAAAATTTGGTGTAATCGGACGGCACTTGGAACAGGGCGGTGACACGGGCCAC
Organism: Pseudomonadota bacterium; assembly: GCA_009922615.1. Lineage (GTDB taxonomy): Bacteria > Verrucomicrobiota > Verrucomicrobiia > Limisphaerales > SXTU01 > SXTU01. Next base: position 19,569 of record RFVF01000076.1, on the reverse strand, counting down.
GGCATCCGCCCCCAGCATCTCTAGGGTCTTGAAACGGACAGTGATGAGGGTGTCGCCAACGTCGAACTGAACTTGCGCGGGATGCGGCGTGTCGCCGGCTGATTGCCAAAGGCGGGCTTCACGCTTGTCGCCATTGGGATACGTGAACGTGACGACTAATTTTTCGAGCCCCGTGGCGGGGTCCTTGCCGAGCGGCCGCTGTTCCAATCGGATGAGTGCGGGGATGTCCTCGTCGGGCAGCGACTGCGTGATGTAGCCCTTGGCGTCGGGGAAAAGCTGTTGGGTCAACCGCAAGTTCAACGCGCCCAAGGTGAGGGTGATGATCCGGTTGATGCCGGCCGCCCGGAAGGCCGTGAAAGGCCCAGTAGAATCAATGCGCGCGGGGATGTTGCCCAGGTCCAGCTCGGTGCGGATGCGGCCTTCCATTGAGTAAAGGGTTAGTGGCAACACCGTGATTTCCACCTTGCCCGCGTTGGTGACGCTCAATTCAAAGTCGCCGGTCGCTGCCACGGCCTTGAGGCTGGCAAAGAGACGGGCAAGGGCGGCGTCGAGGTTCAGCGCCCGAGGCTGCACCTGGATCGAAGGGTTGGGCCGCGTGAGAATAGGCGACATCGATTCAGACGTCAGCGGCTGGGTGCCCCCCACGCCGCGGCCCGGGGCTCCAAAACGGGCGGGTGGCTCGATGCGCTTCGTCGGCGATTGGGTCTGGGCGTGCGCCGCCGTTGTGGCGGCAGCCAGAACGCAGAGCAGGACCATTTTATTGAGGCCAGATTTCATGCGGTGAGCGGACGGATGACAGGATGCCTAGGCTCACTGTGACGCGCGAACCTTTTTTGACTTGCGCCGACCTTGCGCGATATCCACCTTCTCCCGGTCGTGGCCGGAAAAAATCCTTCTTCGCGGTCCGACGAAACGATCCATCACTGATATGAGCGACGATAAAAAGCAGTTTCCCTATCCGGGGATTCCGACCACCTCGGACGGGGCCGGTTGCGTGGTGTGGGTGGAAACCAACATCACCAACGGCGCCTGCGCTTACCCGATCACCTCCTCGACCACGATGGGGACCGGGTATCAAACCGAAGTCTCCAACGGCAAAAAGAACCTCTGGGGCGACGTAATCACGTTCGTGCAGCCGGAGTCCGAACACTCGGCGGCGTCTACCTGCGAAGGCTATGCGCTCGCCGGCGGACGCGTGACGAACTTCACCTCCGGCCAAGGCCTCGTGCTGATGAAGGAAGTGCTCTACACCATTTCCGGCAAGCGCCTCCCCGCCGTGTTCCACATCGGTGCCCGCGCGCTGACCAGCCACTCACTCAACGTCCACGCCGGTCATGACGACGTCATGAGTGTGGCTGACTGCGGCTGGGGCATTCTCTTCGGCCGCAATGCGCAGGAAGCAGGCGACCTCGCCCTGATTGCCCGCCGCGCGGCGGAGACCAGCGAGACGCCGTTCATGAACGTCCAGGACGGCTTCCTGACTACGCACACCATCGAGAACGTCAAGCTCCCCGAGCTGGAGTTCATGAAGGAATTCATCGGCGATCCCACGTTGAAGCTCCGCTGCATGTTCGACCCGAACAACCCCATCATGTCCGGCGTGGTCCAGAACCAAGACTCCTACATGAAGGGCAAGATCGCGCAGCGCAACGTGTATGACACTGTCCCGGCTGCCTTGCAGGAGGCCATGGACACCTTCTACGCCAAGACCGGTCGGCGCTACAACATGATCGACTGCTACCGCATGGAAGACGCGGAATACGCCGTCGTCGGCATGGGCGGCATGATGGAAACCGCCGAAGCGGCTATCGACTACATCCGCGCCACCACCGGAGCCAAGGTCGGCGGCGTTCACGTCACCAGCTTCGCCCCGTTCCCGGCCACGCAGCTCGTCGCCGCGCTCAAGAACGTGAAGGCCCTCACCGTCGTCGAGCGCATGGACAACCCGCTCGCCCAATCCAACCCGCTCGTGCAGGGCATCCGCGCCGCGTTCGCCGATGCCTTCACCGGCCTGAGCTACGGTTCCTTCGGGGAGTTCAAATACCCCGCTATCACGCGCATCCCGAAGATTTACGCCTGCGTTGCCGGCCTCGGTTCGCGGGACATCCGCGGCTGCCACTTCAACAGCATCCTGAAAAACATGATGGATGCGAAGCCCAAGGAATTCTCCTGCGTGGGTGTCAAGCACCCGCTGGAACTGCCCGGTGCGGATGACCCCGACCTGCGTCCCGCTGGTGCGTTCTCCATGCGCGGTCACTCCGTCGGTGGATTCGGCTCCGTTACCACGAACAAGCTCATCGCCTCGTTCGTCGGCGAGCTGTTCGATCTCCACGTCCAAGCCTATCCCAAATACGGCTCGGAAAAGAAAGGCCTGCCGACGACCTATTATCTCACCGTCGCCGACAATCACATCCGCACGCACAGCGAGCTGGAGCACGTCGAGTTCATCCCGCTCAACGACGTCAACGCCTTCAACCTCGGCAACCCGCTCATGGGTATCGCTGCCAACGGCAGCATCTTCATCCAGAGCGACAAGCTCGACCCGATCGACGTCTGGAGCGCCATCCCCGCCTACGGCCAGAAGATCATCCGCAACAAGAAGCTCAAGGTCTTCTACCTCGACACCGTGAAGATCGCGCGCCAGATCGCCACCGATCCCGACCTCCAACAGCGCATGCAGGGCGTCTGTCTCGTCGGCATCTTCATCCGCGTCACGCCCTTCGCCAGCCGCTCCCGCATGGGCGACGAGCAGGTGCTTGCGTCCGTCGAGAAATACATCCGCAAGTATTTCGGCAAGCGCGGCGAGAAGGTCGTGCAGGAAAACATCACTTGCGTTCGCCACGGACTGACCGACGTTAAAGAAATTCCCGCCGAAATCATCGGCCGTGCGACGGAAGTTGCCGCTGGCGAACTGGTCGCCACGAAGTAATCACCATCTTGTCCAGCGGACAACCGCCGGCATCCACCAAAACTCTCAGGACAACCTGACCCAAAGCAAATGATCCAACCCACTGAAAACGTAGCTGGCGCATCCGCCGCCCCTGTCGCCGTGACCGTCCCCGTCGTTGACCGCACCAACAAGCGGCCCATCACTAAGGATGTCCTCGACGTGCAGGACTTCAACGAACGCATCGTCGGCGCCTACAACGACGGCAGCGCCGAGATGGGCCTGCCCGCCGACCACAGCACCCTGCGCTCGCTCATCCCCGCCGGCACCGGCGCGTTGCGCGACTTCAGCTACATCGCCCCGGAGATTCCCTTGCTCCACAGCGAGAACTGCGTCGCGTGCATGGATTGCGTGACCGAATGCCCGGACACCGCCATCCTCGGCAAGGCCGTCCCCAAGGCCAAGCTTGAGGCCGAACTCGCCGCCATCGCCGACCCCGTCGAGCGCGAGCACCTCGCCAAGCAGTTTGCCAAGACCACCAAGTTTTGGACCACCTACGAAAAGAAGGGCAAGGAACCCGCCTACTTCGGCATTTTCATCGACCCCACCAAGTGCAAGGGCTGCGCCGAATGCGTGGACGCCTGCGGCAATCACGGCGCGCTCACGATGTTGATGAAGGACACGAACATCCTCAAGACCTCCCAGCGCACCTTCAACTTCTATCGCAAGCTCCCCGAGACCCCGAAGGAATACATCAACGAGAAGCTCCTCAGCGACATGATGCTCGCCGAGCGCAGCCTGCTCTACGTGGGCGGCGCGGGCAGTTGCATGGGCTGCGGCGAAGGCACCGCGCTCCGTATGATGCTCGCGGCAACCGGCTTCCAATACGGCAAGGAAAGCGTCGGCATCGTCAACTCCACCGGCTGCTCCACCGTTTACGCCTCCACCTACCCCTACAACCCCTACCTCGTCCCCTGGACCAACTCGCTCTTCGAGAACGGCCCCGCCGACGCGATGGGCGTCCGCGCCCGCTGGGACCAGATGGGCTGGGGCGACAAGAAACTCTGGGTCGTCGGTGGCGACGGCGCGATGCTCGACATCGGCTTCCAATCGCTCTCCCGCATGCTCGCCTCGGGCATGAACATCAAGGTGCTCATCCTCGACACGCAGGTTTACTCCAATACCGGCGGCCAATCCTCCACCGCCACCTTCAAAGCGCAGAACACCAAGTTCTCCGTCCACGGCAAGGTCATTCAGGGCAAGACCGAGCGCCGCAAGGAAATCGCGCAGATCGCCATCATGCACCCGAACACGTTCGTCGCGCAGACCTCCTGCGCCATGTCGAACCACTTCTACAAGTCCATCATGGCCGCCAACGAGTTCGACGGGCCGGCCGTCGTCAGCGTTTACACCACCTGCCAGCCCGAGCACGGCGTGGGTGACAACCTCGCCATGAACCAGTCCAAGCTGGCCGTGGATACCCGCACCTTCCCTGTGCTCATCTACGACCCGCGCAAGGGTAGTAAAATCTCCGAGCGCCTCAGCCTCCAGGGCAACCCCGCGCCGAAGGACGACTGGTATAAGGATCCCAAGACCGGCGACCTCTTCGACTTCGTCATGTTCGCCCGCACCGAAGGCCGCTTCGCCAAGCACTTCGACAAAGATGGCAACCCCTCGCCCCTCTTGCTCGAAGCCAAGCAAGACCGCCTCGACAACTGGCGCGTCCTACAAGAACTCGCCGGCATCATCTAAGCCACACGGCCAACCGAATCACGCAAGCCCCGGTCTGATGACCGGGGCTTTTGCTTGGCTGGGTGACCCCGAATTCCGAAGTTGAGCCGCGGGGGCAACAAGAACCTATAGTGGGTTCGCTGCGTCCAACGGATTCAAAACGGAGTGCTTCCCGGCGCGCAGGCTGCGGGCGATGGCGTGGGTGATGAATTTCTTGGCCAGTGGCACGGCTTCCGCAAGTTTGCGGCCTTGGGCACAATAGGCAGTGATCGCGGCGGAATATGTGCAGCCGGTGCCGTGCGTCGAGACACCGCGCACGAAGGGGGCGGAGAGGAGCAGCTCCGTCCTACCATCGAAGAAGACGTCTACTGCCTCCCGTAAGCCACGCAGATGTCCGCCTTTTACCAGCGTGGCGCAGTGGAAGCGTTGATGGATTTTGCGCGCGGCCAACCGCAGATCATCAACGGATGTTAACTTTCGGTCCATGAGCGCGCCGGCTTCGTCAAGGTTCGGTGTGAGGAGCGTGGCGAGAGGAAGCAGTTCCTCCTGCATGGCGCGAATGGCGGCGGGCTGAAGCAGGCGCGCTCCGCTGGTGGCGATCATCACGGGATCGATAATGAGCGGCGGTATCGCATCGCCTAGTTCCCGGAAGCAACGCGCTATCTCGCGGATGATGGCGGCGTTGAAAAGCATGCCGGTTTTCACGGCCATCGGTCGCAGTTCCTCGAACACTGCCTCGATTTGTGCGCGGACCATGGCGGGCCGTGCCGCTTGGATGCTGATAACTCGCCGAGGATTCTGTGCCGTCAGACAAGTGATGGCGGTCGTGCCATGCACGCCCAGTGCGGCAAACGTCTTGAGGTCGGCTTGGACGCCTGCTCCACCGCCACTGTCCGATCCGGCGATGGTGAGGGCGATGGGAAGTGATTTCATGCGCCGACCAAGATCAGGAGCCGGTGGGGCACAGCTCTTGATCGTAATCTTGAACGTGCTCCGCCTCGATCACTTATACTTGTCCACGAGAATTTCCACGCCCGCCTCTTTCTTCACCTTTTCCAGATATGCCGGCAGGCGTTTGTCGGCTTCCTCTTGCTGGAGATTATCGCGGATGCGGTCTTTGACCTTCTCGAATTCGATCTTCTTGGGCGGGTTGCGCTCCAGCACCTTGATGATGTGGAAGCCAAACTTGGTCGTGACCACGTCACTGATTTGGTTCGGACGCATGGCAAAGGCGGCGGTTTCGAACTCCATCGCCATGGTGCCCCGTGCGAAGAGGTATTCTCCGCCGCGCTCCTTCGAGCCAGGATCCTGGGAGAACTCTTTCGCCAGCTTGCCGAAATCTTCGCCAGCCCGGGCGCGTTTCAACAGCGCCTCGATCAGGTCGCGCTGGGCTTTTTTCTTGTCGGGCGACAGCTCTTCGTTGGTGGCAAGGTCGCGGGTGGCCAGGAGGATGTGCGCGGCGCGCACGGTCTCGGGCTGCTCGAATCGTTTCGGGTTGTCGTCGTAAAACTTCTGCACCTGCTGCGGGGTGATGGTAATTGTGTCGCGCACCTCGCGGTTGACGACCTCCTCGACAACGGCGCGCTCGGTGAACTGGGCAGTGAACGCGTCCGGGGTCATACCCATGGCCTCCACTTGTCGGCGGAAACCCTCGGGCGTGACAGTTTGTTTGCGGATCTCCTCCAGCATTTTTTCGGCGGCCTGTTTGCCTTTGCTCTTGTCAGCTTCCGTCGTCTTGCGTTTGAGCACTTCCACGACGATTAGGCGGTCGAGCATCTTCTTCTCCAACTCCAGCCGTTTCTCCTCCGGCGGTGGGGGCTGGCCGCGCGAGGCGGCGGCGGCGCGGAAATGCAGGAAGGCCTCGTCGAGCTGCCGGCTGTTCACCTCAAAACCCTTGCCCCGCGCCAGCACGGTGGGCGGAAACAGCGAGTCCTCGGACACGACGGGCTTGGGCAGCGGGGGCGCGACGGGGGATTTGGCATCCTTCGGGTCGGCGGCTCCCAACCGGGCAACTCCGGCTGCGCACAAGGTCGCGGCCAGCACGGGAAGTAGGAATCTTTTCATAAGCGGCGAGGGATCAGAGCTTCACCACACGCACATTGCTGAAGACAGAATCGCGGCGCAGCTCCTCAAGCAACTCCTGCGGCGGCTCGCTGTCCACGTGGAAGACGGAAAGCGCGTGGCCGCCGGCGTGGTCGCGGCTGAGGCTGAGGTTGGCGATGTTTACGTTGTGCTTGCTCAACAGCGAGCCGACGTAGCCAACGATGCCGGGCCGGTCGGAGTTGTTGAACATGAGGAACGTGCCGTGGAGCGACATCTCCAGCGGGTTGCTGAAAAGCCGGACGATGCGCGGGTTGTTCGGAGAACCAAAGAATGTGCCGCCGGCCGAGCCGACCTTTTCCTCACCTTTGAACAGCTGGACGTGTAGCCACTCGTTGAATGTGACGGGCTCGTTCGAGCGTTTTTCCTCCACGGTGATACCCAGCGTGCTGGCGATGCCGCGCACGTTGATGTGGTTCAGGTCCTTCACCGCGGCCCGAGCGAGGAAACCCATGAGCACGGAACGGGTGATCGGGTCGGTGTTCGGCAGCTCCTGCGCCTTGCCGCCGTAGGTGATGTGCGCGCGGTCCACCTGCTGCGGGACGACCTGCGCGAGGAGTTTGCCCAGCGCCTCGCCCAGCGCCATGTAGGGCTTCACCTGCTCGAAGGTGCGTGCATCAAGGAACGGGAGGTTTACCGCGTTGCGGACTTCGCCCGTGAGCAAGTAGGACGTGATGACCTCGGCGACTTCGATGCCGCATTTCTCCTGCGCCTCCTCGGAACTTGCGCCCAAGTGCGGTGTGAGGATGAGCGAGGGGTGTTTGCGGAACGGGTGGTCCGCCGCGAGCGGTTCGACGCAAAACACATCCAGCGCGGCACCGGCGACCTTTTTGGAATCCAGCGCGGCCAGCAGGTCGTTCTCAGCGATAATCTCGCCGCGGGCGCAGTTCACGATGCGCACGCCGGGCTTCATCTTGGCGAACGCCGCAGTGTTCAACATTCCGCGAGTCTGCTCGGTGACCGGCAAATGCACCGTGATGAAATCTGCTTCCTGATAAATCGCATCCACGTCGGCCGCGAGTGCGAAGCCTTGGGCCTTCGCCCGCGCCTCGGTGAGGAAGGGATCGTAGGCGAGCACCTTCATGCCAAATGCCAGCGCGCGTTTGCCGACCTCGGTGCCGATGCGGCCCGCGCCAAGCACACCAAGAGTCTTGCCGTGCAGCTCGACGCCCATGAAGAGCTTGCGGTCCCACTTGCCGGCGACCATCGAGCCGTGCGCCTGCGGGACTTTGCGCGCGAGGTTGAGGATCATCGCGAAGCTGAGTTCCGCCGTGGTGAGTGTGTTGCCGGCGGGCGTGTTCATCACCACCACGCCGCGCTGGGTGGCGGCCTCCACGTCCACGTTGTCCACGCCCACGCCAGCACGGCCCACGACGCGGAGCTTGGTGGCGGCTTCGAGGACTTTCTTCGTCACCTTCGTTTCTGAGCGCACGACCATCGCTTCGACGTCCGCGACGAGAGGAAGCAATTCGGCCTCGGACAGGCGTTTGTCGAGCACGGTCACCTGAAACTCCGGCCGTTGCTTGAACAGCTCAATGCCCTTCGGCGAAATTGGATCACAAATCAAAACCTTCATAATCAGGGCGCGGACTCTAGGAGAGGGTAGATGGGCGGTCAAATCTTCATCCGGCTGAAACTTCGTGCCTCCCCTTCGTCCGTGCGCCATGCTCTCGCCATGAGCGTGCCGCGCCAGATTCGCAACATCGCGCTGGCTGGGTTCATGGGCGTGGGGAAATCGTCCGTGGGCCGGCTGGTGGCCGCCGAATTGCAGTTCGAATTCGTGGACACCGACGAGGTGATCGAACGGCGCACCGGCGTCAAGATCACGGATATTTTTGCCCAACACGGCGAGGCGGCGTTCCGCAAGTTCGAGGCCGATCTTGTCGCCGAGATGGCCGGGTGGAGCGGCCGGGTCATTTCTACGGGCGGTGGGCTGGTGGTGAATCCCGCCAACTTGGCCAGTCTCAAAACCCATTCGCTCGTGGTCTGCCTCTGGGCCACACCGGAGACCATTTACCAGCGGACCAAGCACCAGACGCACCGGCCGTTGCTCCAAGGGCCTGATGCGCTGGTCAAAATCCGCGAACTGCTCGCGACCCGCGAGGCGGCCTACAAACAGGCCGACGTGCTGGTGAACACCGAGCAACGGTCGCTCAAGGAGATCGCCGCGCACGTGTTGCACAACTTCCGCGCGGCGCAGCAACAGCCGCCGCGGTTGTGAAGGAGGCCATCCGCCAGCGCGCCCGCGAGTTGGGCTTTGATGACTGCCGGTTCACTTCTGCTGCCGCCCCGGAACATCGCGAGCAATTGCAACGCTGGCTGGCCGCCGGGCAGCACGGCGAGATGGCCTGGCTGGCGCGCAATGTTCACAAACGTGTGGATCTGGAGCAGGTGCTGGCGGGAGCGAAGTCGGTCATTTGTCTGGCGGTTAGTTATGCCCGAGCGGGAGAAGTAATCGGTAATCAGGGTTCGGTTTTCAGTGCAGCCGACGATCTCAGCTTGCCGAACAGAGGGATCGTGGCGCGGTATGCGCGTTACGCGGACTACCACGATGTGCTGGCGGGGCCGTTGAAGGAACTCAGCGCCTTCGTCGATCGACTCGGCGGGCTGGACACCCGTTCGCTCTGGTATGTGGACACGGGGCCGTTGCTGGAGCGCGATCTCGCGCAACGGGCCGGGCTGGGCTTCGCCGGCAAGCATACCAACCTCATCAGCCGTCGGCTAGGTAACTGGTTCTTCCTCGCCGAGATCATCACGACGTTGGAGTTGGAAGCCGACGCGCCCGAGAAAAACCATTGCGGCACTTGCACGCGCTGTCTCCCGGCCTGCCCCACACAGGCCATCACCGCGCCCTTTGAGCTGGATGCGCGCCGGTGCATTTCCTACCTCACCATTGAGTTAAAAGGCTCCATTCCGGCCGAACTACGGCCGGCCATCGGCAACCGCATCTATGGCTGCGACGATTGCCTGGCGGTGTGCCCCTGGAACCGGTTCGCATCGGAGGGGCGCTTGATGCGGAATCAATTTCATTCGGACCTGGCACAAGCGGACTTGCTGGCGCTGCTCTCGCTCGATGCGGCGGGTTTCAAAAATCGTTTCGCGGGGACGCCGATCTTGCGCACCAAACGCCGGGGTCTGCTGCGCAATGTCTGCGTCGCGCTCGGCAATGTTGGGACGGCAGAAGCTCTGCCTGCGCTGTCCGGGGCTGCCGCCGATCCCGAGCCGTTGATTGCCGAGCACGCACAGTGGGCGGTGGGCCGCATCCAGCAAAGGCTGTCACCTTGATCGCACGGCCAGCTCTGCCATTGACAGTCCGGCTCGCACCGCCCGAAATACCGCGTCTGCTTTGACCACCACATGAAACTCTGCCGCTTCAAAACTCCGACCAACTGCCACGCCGTCCACGTCGGCCTGATCACCGATGATGACACCGTGCTCGACCTGTCCGCCGCCGGCGTGCAACGGCTGACCCCGCTGCTGGAGCGGGACAATCTCGTCGCGGTGCTGCGGGCGCTCGTCACGTTGCCGCTGCCGCGCTTGAAGCTCGCGGACATCACGCTGCTCGCGCCGGTGGAGCAGCAGGAGGTCTGGGCGGCAGGCGTCACTTACCTGCGCAGCAAGAAGGCGCGGATGGATGAGTCCGAGTTCAGCGCCAGTGCCTACGATCGCGTTTACGATGCGGAACGGCCGGAGATTTTCTTCAAGTCCCTGCCGGAGAAAGTCGTCGCAACCGGCGGCGAGGTGGGCATCCGCAAGGACGCGAAATGGAACGTGCCCGAGCCGGAGCTGGCGCTGGTGTGCAATTCGCATGGGCGGGTCGTTGGCTACACAATTGGCAACGACATGAGCTCGCGCGACATCGAGGGCGAGAACTTGCTCTACCTTCCGCAGGCCAAAACCTACCTGAAGTCTTGTGCCGTCGGACCGTTCATCACCGTGGGCGTGAGTGAAACCGAGGCGCGAGCTTGGACCATCACCATCGAGATTCAACGCGGTGGCCAGCCGGTTTTCCACGGTGAGACCTCGGTGGGACAGATCAAGCGCACGTTCGATTCGCTCGCGGAGTTTCTCTTCCGCAGCCAGAGCTTCCCGCACGGGGCGGTGCTGCTCACGGGCACCGGCGTGGTGCCGCCGGACAGTTTCACCTTGGCGGCGGGCGATCGCGTGCGCATCGGCATCTCGGGCATCGGCACGCTAGAAAACCCCGTGGCGGTGGTGTGATGTAACCGTGGGCTCGTGAGGGCGTCTCTCCCTGCGGCTGGCGGGCTGTTCCGCTGGCCGATCAGCAACAACCAAACACCATCAACATCATGAAGAAATCACGGTGGATTGCGTTCACTTTGGGCACTGTCATCGCGTTCACCTCCTCCAATTTCGCGGCGGAAAAGGGCGAAGGCAAAGGCAAGGGGCTATCCGTCGAGGAGCGCCTCAAAAATATGGCCGAGATGCTCAAGCTCACTGACGAGCAAAAGGCCAAGATCGAGCCGATCATGAAGGAGGAAGGCGAAAAGCTCCGCGCGATTTTTCAGGACCAGAACACACCACGGGAAGAGAAGGGCAAGAAGATGCAGGAAATCCGCAAGGAGATCGCAGCCAAGATCAAGCCCATCCTCACGCCAGAACAGGCCGAGAAGTATGAGAAGTTCCAGGCCGAGCTGGCAGCCAAGCGCAAGAAGCAGTAGGCGCACTCGTTGACTGGTTTATTAGCGAGGCGGCCGTGGCTTGACCACGGCCGCCTTCGGTTTTATCGGAGTGAATGACGCGCTGTCTTGTCCGTCCATTTGCCCTCATGAAGTTCAAGCTGCCCGTTCGTCTTGTGACCGCGCTGTGTGCGTGGTCCACCGTGAGTGTCGCTTCCGCCCAAAACCAGCCCGTGCCGTCCGGCCCACAGACCGATGGCGCGTTCCGCAAGGTCATCATCGAAGCGGACGCCGAGGTGGATGGCAAACTGGCAGACACGCTCAAAGATCCGATGGAACTCGCCGTGGCCGCCGATGGCCGCGTGTTCTACGCCCAGCGCGACGGCACAGTGAAGATGATCAAGCCCGGCGCGAAGGCGGGCATCGTCATTGCCACGCTGCCCGTGTTTACCGGACTGGAAGATGGGCTGCTCGGCATTACGCTTGACCCGAACTTTGCCCAGAACGGCTGGGTCTACTTGAACCGTTCCTTGCCCGAGACGATTAAGGACGCCAAGACGGGAGGAAAGGCCGGCATCATCCGCGTCGCGCGTTTCACGCTCAAGGGCGATGCGCTCGACCTCGCTTCCGAGAAAACGATCCTTGAAGTGCAGACGCAGCGCGAGCAGTGCTGCCACGTCGGCGGTTCGCTGGCCTTCGACAAGGACGGCAACCTCTACATGTCCGTCGGCGACAACACGAACCCGTTTGACTCCGATGGCTTTTCGCCCAGCGACGAGCGGCCCGGCAAATATCCGTGGGACGCGCAGCGCTCGGCGGCGAACGCAAATTCCCTTGTCGGTAAAATCCTGCGCGTGAAACCCAAAGCCGACGGCGGCTACGACATCCCGCTGGGCAACCTTTTTCCGCCCGGCACTCCCGGCACGCGTCCGGAGATCTACGTGATGGGCTGCCGCAATCCCTTCCGCATCTCGCTCGATGCGAAGACGGGTTATCTCTACTGGGGCGAAGTTGGCCCCGATGCCGGCGGTTCGAGCGAGACCCGCGGTCCCGGCGGCCACGATGAAATCAACCAGGCCCGCAAGGCTGGTTTCTTCGGCTGGCCCTACTTCGTCGGTGACAACAAGGCGTATGGGAAGATTGATTTCGAGGCGCGGGCCCGATTCAAGGATGCCGTCGCCCAGCAGGACAAAGTTCGCAAGGCGGCGCAAGCGGCCGGAGTCCCTCCCCCGCCGGGCATGAAATTTGTCGAGCCCTGGGTCAAGGAAACCCCGAAGTTCCACGACCCGCTCAAGCCGGTGAACAATTCGCCCAACAACGACGGCATCAAGGAACTCCCCCCCGCGCAACCGGCCTTCATCTACTACACCGGTGCGCCCTCTACGCGCTTCCCGGCGGTCAACGGTGGCGGCGGTCGCACCGCGATGGCCGGGCCGGTATATTATTTCGACCCAAAGAATCCGAACCCGCACAAGCTGCCCAAGGAATACGACCACACCCTCTTCATCTACGAGTGGTCGCGTAACTGGGTCGTGGCCGTGAAGTTGGATGCACAAGACAACATTGCACGCGACTCCGCCGGCCAGCCGCTCATGAGCAAGTTCTGCCCGAACATGACCTTCAAGCGCCCGATGGATATGGAACTCGGCGCGGACGGCTGTCTCTATTTGATCGAGTGGGGCACAGCCTGGGGCAACAACAAGGACACTCAGATCGTTCGCATCGAGTTTAACGGCACGGCGACTACGGCGAAGTAACCGGCGAACTACTCGTCAAGCACCGGCCTTGGGTGGAGGGCTTTGCCGGCCGGAAGCGCGCGTGCGTCGGGGCAAATAGTGTTGCCAACGCGGGCATGACTCTGCGATCACAGCAGGCGATTAACCGAACGCGATGAGCCCTCTTTCGCCCAAGCACGCCTTGTGTGTCCTGCACCTCGAAGACAGCCCCACGGACCGCGAGCTGGTTCAGGAGTTGTTCGCCGCCGATGGCTTGGCCTGCCAGTTCCAAACGGTCGAGACCCGCGCCGCGTTTGAGGCCGCGTTGGACAAGGGCGAGTTTGACTTGGTGCTGTCGGATTTTTCGCTGCCCGGTTTTGACGGCATGACGGCGCTGGCGCTGGCGCAACAACGCCGTCCGCAGGTTCCCTTCATTTTCATCTCCGGCGTGATGGGCGAGGAGCGGGCCATCGAAAGCCTTAAGAATGGCGCGACGGATTATGTCCTCAAGCAACGCATCGAGCGGCTGATTCCATCGGTGCGCCGCGCCTTGCGCGAGGTCGTCGAGCGCGAACAGTTGCGCGAGACGGAAACGCGGCTTCGCCAGAGCGAGGAACAGTTGCGCCAGATCACCGAGAACGTCAGCGACTGGATTTTGGTCTTCGACGCCGAGGGGCGCTGCACTTACGCGAACCCGGCGTGCAAGGCGGCCTGTGATCTCCCGCCGGGCGGACCGTGTCCGGATTTTTGGAGCCACTTGGATGGGGACGAGGCGGCGCGTCTCCGGGACGAGTTCACACAGGCCACCCGCACCGGCATTGTCCGCCGGGTTGAGTTTCGTCTGCGCACCGGGGCGACGCACCGCAGCATCGAATCGCAGATCAACCTCGTCTGCGACGAAAGAGGTGCCCGCACTGGCGTCATCCTGGTCTGCCGGGACATCACGGAGCGCCGTCAGGCTGAAGAGCAATTGCGCGCGCAGGCCGCCCTCCTCGACAAAGCGCAGGATGCCATCATCGTCTGCGGTCCGGAGGAGGAAATCATCTACTGGAACAGGAGTGCGGAACGGCTCTACGGTTGGAGTGCTCGCGAAGCCCACGGTCGCAGCCTGCACACCTTGCTCCATCCCGCTCCGCCGCCGCAGCTCGGCGAGGCCCGCCATGCCGTGCAACAGCGCGGCGAATGGCAAGGTGAATTGCGGCAGTCGGCCAAGAACGGCACGTCCGTGGTCGTGCAAAGCCGTTGGACACTCTTTCGCGACGATGCGGGCCGCCCGCAGTCGCTGTTGGTGGTGAACTCCGATGCGCGCAACCTGCAATTGAACGAGGTGCAGTTTCTGCACGCGCAGCAGGCCGCCAGCCTGGTCACCCTTGGCGATGTCATGGCTAGGGAGCTGCGAGCAGCCATCGAGCCGATGCTGCTCGCCTCCCAGTTGCTCCGGGTGCGCGCGCATGAGGCTACCCCGCATTGGCCCAATACACCTGACGCCCAGCCCCGCCGGGTGGCGGAGTTGATCCAGCAGGTCGAGGCGTTCGCGCGGCCCACGCGGGCGGAGCGCATGGAAATCACGGTCGGCCCCATCGTCGAGGAAGTTGGACGGCATTTCCGCCAGGCCATTTCGCCAGGTGTCGAGATCGGTGTGGTCGTGGCGGAGGATCTGTGGGCGGTGTCAGGTGATCCCGATGCGCTGCGGCAAGCGATGATGAACCTGTGCGTCAACGCGCGCGAGGCGATGCCGGCGAGTGGCCGGCTCGACATCACGGCGGAAAACGTAGTGCTCAAGGATGTCGATCCGCGGCTTCGGCACGGTGGTCGGCCCGGCCTGCATGTCGTCATCACTGTGGCCGACACGGGTTGTGGCATTCCGGCTCAGGACCTTGAGCGGCTTTTCACGCCGTTCTTCACGACGAAGAGCCACGGGCAGACCGTGGGTGTGGGCCTGACTGCGGTGCAGGCCATCGCCCGCGCGCACGGAGGCTTCGTGACGGCGGACAGCGAGGTGCAGCGCGGCAGCCGGTTTCGGATTTATCTGCCTGCCATCAGCGGCTCCCCCAGTTCTGAGAAACCCCAGCCGCGCCGGTCCTTTGCCCGAGGCAACGGTGAGTGCGTTCTGCTTGTGGACGACGAGGCGAGCTTCCGTGAGATCACGCAGGTGACGCTGGAGAAATACGGCTACCGGGTCATCACGGCGTGCGATGGCTCGGAGGGAATGACGCTCTACATGCGGCACCGCCAGGAAATCCAGCTGGTGCTCACGGATATTGTCATGCCGGTGATGGACGGCGCGGCCCTGATCCGCTCCCTACACAAAATGGGCGCGCCTGTGAGGTATCTGGCGGTCAGCGGCTTGCTGGAGCGCGAGAAGGTGATGGTGGCCACTGCCGCTCCGGGTGTGCAGGTGGACTTCCTTCCGAAGCCGTTTGTCACAGAGAAACTGCTCGCAGCCGTGCGTGAAGCGCTGCAACGGCCTCTGCCGACGCCTGCTGGCTGAACGGCCAGTCCGGTTCATCAACAAAGCTCGGCACTTTGAAATGAGCCGCTACCAACGGCTACATCATCTTCAGCAAAGTGTCCGCCATGTCGCTGGGTGTGACGGCGATGCCGATGCCAGCGGCCTTGAACGCGGCGATCTTCGCCTCTGCCGTGCCCTTGCCGCCGCTGACAATCGCGCCCGCGTGGCCCATGCGGCGTCCGGGAGGAGCCGTGGCACCCGCGATGAAACCGGCGACGGGCTTGGTGCCGTGCTTCGCAATCCACTCGGCGGCCTCTTCTTCGGCGCTGCCGCCGATTTCGCCAATCATGATGATGCCCTTCGTCTCGGGGTCGGCCATGAACAGCTTGATGACATCGAGGTGCGAGGTGCCGTTGACGGGATCGCCGCCAATGCCGACGCAGGTGGACTGGCCGACGCCGCGCGAGGTGAGCTGCCAGACGGCTTCGTAAGTGAGCGTGCCGCTGCGTGAGACGACGCCGATGTTGCCTTTCTTATGGATGTAGCCAGGCGCAATGCCGATGCGGCAGCCGCCGTGTGAGTCCTTGCCCGTGCCGGGCGTGACGATGCCCGGGCAGTTGGGGCCGATGAGGCGCGTCTTGCTGCCGGCCATTGCCTGCTTGGCGCGCACCATGTCGCGCACGGGAATGCCCTCGGTGATGGCGACGACGAGGTCGAGTCCGGCATCGACACCTTCGAGAATCGCGTCGGCGGCGAAGGGCGGCGGGACGAAGACGGCGCTGGCGGTCGCGCCGGTCTGCTTCACGGCGTCGGCGACGGTGTCGAAGATGGGAACTTTATGGCTGCCGTGCTCGAAGAACTGGCCGCCCTTGCCGGGCGTGACGCCGGCGACGAGTTGGGTGCCGTAGTCGAGCGAGAGCTTGGCGTGGCGCGCACCGAATTCACCGGTGATACCTTGGACGAGGAGTTTGGTTTGCGGGGTGACGAGGATGGCCATGGAAAAGTGTGCGTTGAGTTTGTGGCAGGTTACTTTGCGACAGTGGCGACCACCTTCTGCGCCGCGTCGGCCATGGAGTCGCCGGTGATGAGGGTGAGACCGCTTTCGGCAAGCGTCTTCTTGCCGGCGACGACGTTGTTGCCTTCGAGGCGCACGACGAGCGGGAGCTTTAACCCAGTTTCCTTTACTGCCGCGACGATGCCGGTGGCGATGACGTTGCAGTCCATGATGCCGCCGAAGATGTTCACGAAGATCGCCTTCACCGCCGGGTCGCTGAGGATGATTTTGAAGGCGGCCGTGACCTGATCCTTGCTCGCGCCGCCGCCGACGTCGAGGAAGTTCGCCGGGCTGGCGCCGTAGTGCTGGATGATGTCCATCGTGGCCATCGCGAGCCCCGCGCCGTTGACGAGGCAGGCGATGGAGCCGTCGAGCTTGATGTAGTTCAGGTTGAACTTGCTCGCCTCGATTTCCAGCGGCGACTCCTCGGCGAGGTCGCGCATCGCTTGAATGTCCTTGTGGCGGTAAAGGGCGTTGTCATCGAGGCCGATCTTTGCGTCCACGGCCACGAGCTGGTCCTTGCCGTCGGTGCCTTCAATGATGCAGAGCGGGTTGATTTCAACCATCGAGGCGTCGGCTTCCCACCAGGTCTTGTAAACCCCGGCGAGCAGCTTGCCACACTGGTTGGCGAGGTCGCCCTTGAGGCCGAGCGCGGCGGCAATCTTGCGGCCCTGCCACGGTTGGAAACCCAGCGCCGGGTCAATCTGCTCCTTCACGATTTTCTCGGGTGTCTTCTCGGCGACTTCCTCGATGTCCACACCGCCCTCGGTGCTGGCCATGACGAGCGGACGGCTCGTGGCCCGGTCGAGCAGCACAGCGAGGTAAAGTTCCTTCTTGATGTTCGGCGCGCCGGCGACTAGCAGCGTGCTGACGAGGCGGCCTTCGGGGCCGGTCTGCTTCGTGACGAGCACATTGCCCAGCATGGCGGCGGCAAGGTCTTTGGCCTCCGCCGCGGTCTTGCACAATTTCACGCCACCCTTGAAGCCGCTCTTGAACGTGCCTTTGCCGCGTCCACCGGCGTGGATCTGCGATTTCACCACGAGCATCTTGTGCCCGGCGGCGACGAGCTTCTCCGCTGCGGCGAGCGCCTCGGCAGGTGTCTTGCACACATCGCCATCGGGGACGGCGACGCCATACTGTTTCAAAAGCTGCTTGGCTTGGTATTCGTGGATGTTCATTGGGGAAAGCGGGGTTTGGTTTTCAGCAAACAGGGCGGACTCAGCGCCCGCCCTGTTCGGCATTGTTTCGATAGTTTAACGCTGTTGGATTGGAACGACCTTCAGCCCGACCGGCCCGGTGTATTGCGACTGCGGGCGGATGAGGCGGTTGTCGGCCAGTTGCTCAAGCACGTGGGCCGTCCAACCGCTCGTGCGCGAAATGGCAAAGATGGGCGTGAACAGGTCGGTGGGGATGCCGAGCGAGTAATAGACGGTGGCGCTGTAGAAATCCACGTTGGCGTGAAGGTTCTTCTTCGTAAGCATCAGCTCGGCGATGCGCTCGGACATCTGAATCCACTTGGGCTCGCCGAGTTGGCTGCTAAGAATCTGCGCCATCTTCTTGAGGTGCGGCGCGCGGGGGTCGAGCACTTTGTAAACGCGGTGGCCGATGCCCATGATTTTCTTCTTCTGCGCGAGTGCGTCGGCTACCCAGCCGTCCACCTTTTCCAACGAGCCGATTTCGTGGAGCATCTTGATGACGCCCTCGTTCGCACCGCCGTGCAGCGGGCCTTTGAGCGTGCCGATGGCCGTCGTGATGGCGGAATACATGTCCGACAACGTGGCGATGGTGACACGCGCGCTGAAGGTCGAGGCGTTCATGCCGTGGTCCGCGTGGAGCACGTAGCACACGTCCATGGTGGCCTCCATGTCTTTGGTCGGGAGCGTGCCGTTGATCATCCAGAGGAAGTTCGCGGCCTCGCCGAGATTCGCATCCGGCGCGACCAGCGGCAGGCCTTGCCGGTTGCGGTGAAAATAGGCTGTCACCACGGGCACCTGCGAGATCAGGCGGAGCGCCTTGCGTCGTTGCGCGTGCTGCGAGTCGTCCTCGCTCGTTGTGTCGAAGCAGCCGAGCGCAGACACAGCCGTGCGGATGGCGTTCATCGGCGGCGTTTCCTTCGGCAGCTTGCAGATGATGTCGATGACGCCCTGAGGGATGTCGCGGAACTGCGCGAGCGTGGCCTTCAACTCAGCGAGTTCCTTGGCGTTGGGCAGGTGGTTGTGGTGCAGCAGGTGAACGACTTCCTCGTAAGTGACCTTGCCGGCCAGTTCGTTGATGTCGTAACCGCAGTAGATCAATTGGCCGATGTCGCCTCGGACATCGCTCAGGCGTGTCTGGGCGGCGACGACGCCTTCGAGGCCTTTGCTCGTTGCTGCTGCCGTGGGGGTGCTCATGCTTCGGGTTTTCGGGTGGTGTCGTTAAAAAATCGTCCGGCGAATCTAAGTAGCGGTCAAACACGGGTCAACGGATTTCAAGCCGTCGAGGCGATGAATCGCGTGAATCTGATCGCTGAACGCCGTCAATGCGAGCGGGCGCTCGTGCTCGGGAGCGCTGAACCGGCCGTTTAACTGCAACCTAACGCGACTGCTTCAGGCCGGATGGGCCTCTTCGCCGCGCTCCTCGCTGATGACGGGGGCGATGGCTTGGAGCTTGTCGCCGGGGTCGAGGTTGACGAGTTTCACGCCCATGGTGTTGCGGCCCGCTTCGCGGACGCCCTGCACCGGGATGCGGACCATCTGGCCGCCGCTGGTGATGAGCATGATTTCGTCGGCGTCCTTAACAGTGAGCGCGCCCACCACACCGCCGGTTTTGTCCCCGGTTTTCATGGTGATGATGCCTTTGCCGCCACGCGACTGGACGCGGTATTCGCCGAAGTCAGTGCGCTTGCCGATGCCATTCTCACCCGCGACGAGGAGCGTGGCATCGGCCACAACGACGGCCGCGGCGACGAGGGTGTCGCCTTTTTCCAGGCTGATGCCGCGCACGCCGGTGGC
>RFVF01000075.1 GCA_009922615.1 Pseudomonadota bacterium | reverse complement strand
TGCGCGTCAGCACCAACGCGTTTCAAATCAGGTCCACCGCCGGCACATTCCAATTCACCCTCGGCAAACGCCGCGCGGACTGGAACGGCATCCATTTCAACCTGGGCTTCGCTCCGGCCAGCACCAACGGAATCCCCTTCATCCACAGCCTGGACGTGGAAAAAAACCTGGCCCCGCTGCTGCAAGTGAACCGGCCCGTCCCGCGCGGACGCGGGGTGATCGTCATCGACCCCGGGCACGGCGGCGGTGACAACGGCACCAAGAGCGCACTCGGCCGGGGCTTCGAGAAAGATTACACGCTCGACTGGGCCCGACGCCTCAAACCCCTGCTCGAGGCCCGTGGCTGGAAGGTCGTGCTCACGCGCCCCACCGACCGCAACGTTGAACTCACGGAGCGCGTCCTCATCGCCGAGCAAAACCAGGCCGACCTCTTCATCAGCCTGCACCTCAACGCCGCCGCCAATGGCGTCACCGGCCTCGAGACTTATTGCCTCACCCCCGCCGGCATGGCCTCGACGCTCACCCGCAATTTCGCCGACCCGACCAACGTCGTGCTCCCCGGCAATGCGCGGGACTTCGAGAACATGCACCTCGCCATGCGCGTGCATCGCTCGCTCCTGCAAACCGTCGGGATGCCCGATCGCGGCGTCCAACGCGCGCGCTTCATGGCCGTGCTCAAAACCCAGCAACGCCCCGCCATCCTTGTCGAGGGCGGCTACATCTCCGACCGCAACGAAGCCCGGCAAATCGACAACGCAGAATACCGGCAGAAGCTCGCCCTAGCCGTAGCGAAAGCGTTGGAGTGATCGTCATGGAATGGCGACATGAGGCCTACCTGCTCACGGACGAGCGCGAACGTCTTCAACTCGACACCGTCACGGCGCTATTGCACTCCACCTATTGGGCCGCCGACCGTTCCCCGGAGACCATCGCGCGCAGCCTCGATCACTCGCTGAATTTCAGCCTCTTGCACGATGGGCAACAAATCGGTTTCGCTCGCGTTGTGACCGACCGCGCCACCGTGGCTTACCTCTGCGATGTGGTCATCGCCGAGGCGCACCGTGGCCGTGGGCTCGGCAAGTGGCTGCTCACCTGCATCCTCGAACACCCGGAACTACGCGGCTGCCGCATCGACCTCGTTACGAAGGATGCACAAGATTTCTACCGCGCCTTCGGCTTCGGCCCGCACAAATACACCAACCTGGTGCGTTATCCGAAACTGTAGCGGCGCTCTTCGAGCGCCGTTCCATTTTCGTCAGGACAATTAACTGCGATCACAGGATGCGAACACTTCCTCGACCGACTCACGCAGCGCCCCAACCATCTGCCTCACCTGTGCGCGACTCGTGCAGTAAGGCGGCATCAGCAGCACCACGCTTCCGATGGGCCGCGTTAGCACGCCGCGCCGCGCCATCGCCTCGCACACGCGAATGCCCGCGCGTTCCGCCAGCGCGAACGGCTCCCGCGTCCGCCAGTCCCGCACCAGCTCAACGCCGGCGACCAAGCCGACTTGCCGCACGTCGCCCACGTTGGGCAACTCCCACAGCAACTTGAGCTCGCGCCGCAAGTCGTCTTCCAGCCGCACCCGCGCCTGAATCGAAGCTGCGCCCGTGAGCAGTTCCAAGCTCGCCAATCCCGCCGCCGCACCAAGCTGGTTGCCCGTAAAGCTGTGGCCGTGAAAGAACGTCTTGAACTCCTCATACTCGCCGAGGAACGCGTCGAAAACCGCCTGCGTCGTCAGCGTCGCCGCCATCGGCAAGTAGCCGCCCGTGAGCCCCTTGGCCAGCGCGAGGAAGTCCGGCTGCACGCCCTCGGTCGCGGAGCCGGTGAGAAAGTGAGCCGGTGGGAAAGTGGGCGAGTGCGTTCGTGCGCCAATCCCACTTTGTCGCTTTCCGACTTTCTCACCTACGCCCGTTCTTCCGAATCCCGTCATCACCTCATCCGCCACCAGCAACGCACCGTGGCCGCGCGCGATGTCCGTCACGCGCTTCAGCCAGCCCGCCGGCTGCGGGATCATTCCCGCTGCCCCTTGCATCAATGGCTCAAACACAAACGCTGCGTAGTCGTTCCCGCGTTTCCGCGCCACCGCGCACTTCGCCTCCACCTTCCCCACGCACTCCCAGTTGCACTTGCGATACTCGCGCGCGTCCGCTCGCTCCGGCTTGGCCTTGTTGAACGGACAGCGGTAGCAATATGGCGCCATCACTTGGTCCGCCTTGAAGAGCAGCCCGCCGTAGGCTTTGTGAAACAAGTCCACGTGGCCCAGACTCACCGCCCCGACCGTGTCCCCATGATACGCCCCCGCCAACGAGAGGAAGCGCGGCTTCGTCCCCGGGCCACGCGTGCGACGCGTGAACTCGTAGGCGAGCTTCAAAGCGACCTCCATCGCCGTCGAGCCGTCGTCAGAGAAAAAAACCTTGGTGAGCTGCGAATTGGACTTTGCCCGCGCGCCGTCACGATTCGCCATTCGACATTTGCCATTCGCCATTTCCACCAGCTTGGCCGCCAGCTGGCTCGCCGGTTCGTTCGCGAAGCCCAGCGCCGAACTGTGCGCGATCTTCCCGAGCTGCCGCTTCAGCGCCGCGTTGAGCTTCGGGTGGTTGTGCCCGTGAAGGTTTGTCCAGATTGAGGCGTTCGCGTCCAGATACTCGCGCCCATAAACGTCCCGCAGCACTGCGCCCCGGCCCGACATGATGACGATGGGCTCGCGCTTCAGCCAGTCGCGCATCTGCGTAAACGGATGCCACACGTGCGCGTGATCGAGTTGGGCGAGCTTATGCATTTGCCATTGCCGATTGCCGATTGCCGACTGTGGCGAGTGCGCCGCGTAACTCGATCAAATCCTCCGCTGTGTGCGCGGCCGATACCGTGAATCGCAGCCGCGCTGCGCCGCGCGCTACCGTCGGGAAACGGATCGCCGGCACGAATACCCCCGCCTCCCGCAACGCGCCGGACAAAGCCATTGCCCGCGACTCCGCGCCCACCACCACCGGCACAATCGGCGCACGCACCGCCGACGGCGGCAGACCCGCGCCGATGAGCGCGCGTTTCAACTCCTCCACCAGCAGCCAGAGCCGCTGCCGTCTTGTCTCCCCTTCCTGCGATTGGATAATGGCGACGCCCGCCCGCGCCGCCGCCGCTGCCGCCGGCGCGGGAGCCGTGGAGAACACCAAGCTCCGCGCGCGATTCACCAGCAGGTCCACCAGCTGGCGGCTCCCGCAAATCGCCCCGCCCGCGGCGCCCAGCGCCTTGCCCAACGTCGCCATCTGAATCTCCATGCGCCCCGTCAGCCCAAACTCCTCCACCAGCCCGCTGCGCCGCTCGCCGAACAGCCCCGTCCCATGCGCTTCGTCCACCATCAGCCACGCGCCGAAGCGCTCCTTCAGCTCCACGATGTCCCGCAACGGCGCTAGGTCGCCGTCCATGCTGAACACGCTCTCCGTCACAACCAAGATTCTTGCCGACCGCTGACCGCTACCCGCTGACCGTTGCTTCGCCGCCCACTCCAACTTCGCCTCCAAATCATTCAGGTCGTTGTGCCGGAAGACGCGCAGGCTCGCCCCGCACACCTTCGCCGCGTCCACGATGCAGGCGTGAACGAGCTTGTCCACGATCAGCACATCGCCCTTGTCCAGCAGCGCGACGATGGCTCCCTGCGCCGCTGCGAAGCCGGTGGAAAACGATAGCGCCGCTTCAGTGCCCTTGAAGGCCGCAAGCACCTCCTCCAACTCGTGATGCACCGCCAGCGAACCGCACACCAGTCGCGACGCGCCCGAGCCAGCGCCGTATTGTTCCACCGCTTTCACCGCCGCTTCCTTGAGTGCCGGATGTTGCGCGAGGCCGAGGTAGTCGTTGGCGGAAAAGTTCAACAACTCGCGCCCACCGACCCTCACGCGCGTGCCCGCCGCCGAATCCACGCGTCGCAACTCCCGCCGCAAGCCCGCCGCCGCCAAGGCAGCGAGCTCGGCGGCAAGTTGCGTATCAAAGTCAGTCACGGCCCCGAGCGTAACAGCGCCGCCAGGCACGGCAAAGCGTGAAGGGACTCGCGCCAGCGTCTGGACGGCGGTGGTTCAGCGCCGCCGCCCGACCCAGACCCCAGACCCTAGACCCAACTCCGCCTTGCACCTCCCCTGCCCTTCTTTTACAACCTCGCCCATGCCGAAGACCGCCACGCGCGCCGGAGCGCGTCACCAAATCAATTTCGACCTCAACACCTGGCTCGACGCCCGCAGCGCCGCCACCAACACCGCGCTGGATCGCTTCCTGCCCAGCGAGAAAACCAAGCCCGCCACCATTCACAAGGCGATGCGTTATTCGATCTTCGCCGGCGGCAAGCGCATGAGGCCCGCGCTCACGCTCGCCGCGGCCGAGGCTTGCGGCGGCACCGAGGCCGACGCCCTCCCGCTCGCCTGCGCCGTCGAGTGCATCCACACCTACTCGCTCATCCACGACGACCTCCCGGCGATGGACAACGACGACTTCCGACGCGGCAAGCCGACGAACCACAAAGTCTTCGGCGAAGGCATCGCCGTGCTCGCGGGCGACGCGTTGCTCACGCAGGCCTTCGAGATCACCTCGTTGGCCAAGGGCTGGCCGCGCTACTCGCACCGCGACCTTGTGTTGGAAGTCGCGAAGGCCAGCGGCTCGCTGCAACTCATCGCCGGCCAGGTCGCCGACCTCGAAGGCGAAGGTCAAAAGCTCTCAGTAGCCGAACTCCGCTACATCCACGAACGCAAGACCAGCGCCCTGCTCTGCTGCGCCGCGCGCCTCGGCGGCATGAGCGCGAACTGCACTCCCGCCCAGCTCCAAGCCCTCACCGACTTCGGCTACCACGTCGGCCTCGCCTTCCAGGTGATTGACGACATCCTTGATGTGACGCAGACCAGCGAGCAGCTTGGCAAGACCGCCGGCAAGGACATCGCCGCGCAGAAGGCGACTTATCCGAGCATCGTGGGCTTGGAGAAGAGCCGGAAGATTGCGCAACAACTCACCGCCAAAGCCTTCGCCGCGCTGAAGCCGTTCAAAGGCCGCGCCGCCGCCCTCGAAGCCCTCGCGCACTACTTGCTCACGAGGGACAAGTGACTTTGGACCGCGCGACGGTTAGCGATTGAAGAGGAAGGCCGGGTTGTTGATCAGCGCCCAGGCAAGGTCCTGCGCGCCGATGAGGCGGGCCTGCTCAAGTTGTTTGGTGCTCAACTCCGTGGCGCGCTTGAGAGTGACGAGCCGCGGGTCTTCGGGCAGCGGCTCGCCGAGACGTTTGACGGCCTCGCGGAGTTCCTTGAGGTGCGGATCGATCGGGCGCGGCTTCTTGGCGTCGGCCAGGTCCTTGGTGCGCTTGGACAGCTCGGGATCGTTGGCGCGGGCGATCTTCTCCAGCGCCGCCGTTTGTTCCTTCGTGCGGAGGTCCTCGGAGATCGCGAGCACGGCGCGCAGTTCTTCAGACTGGCTCAGGCCCGGAGACTTCGTCGTCGTGCCGGCGAGGCGGAAGCGGCCCAGCGTGTAGGCCTTGTCCTCGCCGCCGTTGAACTGCTGCGTCAGCTTGACGGTGAGGATCAGGCCGGCGGTGTTGGTGAGCGGGGTCTTCAGTTCAAAGGTCGCCCAGTGCGTCGCGCCGCCGTTGGGCGAGACGGCCCAGCCCTGCTGCCGGTTGTTCGCGCCGTCGATCGCCTTGGCGACCTCGAAGTTCTCCTGGCTGAAGTCGGCCAGGGCCTTCTGCAACTCGACTTTCTTCGTGTCCGTCGGCTTGTCCTTCGGCGCGACGCTCAAGGTGAGTTCGTTCAGCACGAAGTTGCCATCGGGCGCGCGGCCGGGGCCGTTCTTCGGGAACTTCTGGTCGGCGATGGCTTCGAGCCGCAGCGCGCTGAGTTCCTTCAAGCCCGTCTCGAACGTGAAACTGTATTCGCTGCGCACCGCCTTGCCGTCGGTCACGACGATGGACTTGTCCTCGTCCTGCTTGAGCTTGAGGTCGCCGGTGGCCTTGAGGTTCTTCGCCGTGAACGCGCTCCATTCGGTCTTGAGGTCCTGCTTCTTCAGGAACTCGGCGAAGCGCTTGGGAAAATCCTTCTCATTGAACCGCTTGAGCTCGGCCTCGGCCTTCTCGGTGCGTTCCCTTTGCTCGGCGTCGAGCTGGGCCTCGCGCGGGGCAATTTCCTTCTCGTAGCCGGTCAACTCCGCCTTCGCATCCGCGAGGTCGGCCGCGAGCTGCTTCTCCCGCTTCGCCCGCAGGCCGGGGTAAATCTTCTCGTATTCGGCCAACGCCGCCGTGACGGACGCGTGATCCGCCTTCATCGTGCCCCACGTTTTCAAGGTGGCTTCGATCTCGGCGGGCTTGGCGGGCCGGTTGATGACGCGCAGGAAAATCTCGTTGATGACCTGGCGGTCGTCGCTGGTGTCCTTCACCAGCTTCGCGATGGCGTTGTCCGGCGCGCTGATGGCATCGCCGACGGTGGCACCGGAAATGAGCGCCATCACTGGACCGAGCTGCACGTCGCTCACGCGTTCGCATTCGCAGGCGGACTCGCGGACAGGCTTGCCCATGGTGGCGAAGAAGCCGTCGGGCAGCTTCACGCTGTCGGCGAGCGCGGCCGCACGCGTGCCGGCGGGCACGCCCGGGATGTTCGACTTCGCACCGGTGACTTTGAAGATGCTGTCATACAAGGCCTCGGCGCTCAGGCGGCGCGCGGTGGCGTGGCTGAAGTTGATCTTGTCGTCGTAGTTCCAGGAGTTGCCCACCACGGAGAGCTGGTAGGTGCGCGATTTGCAGATCAATGCCATCAGTTTGCGGGTGTCGAAGCCGCTCTTGATAAACTCCTGCGTGAGATAGTCCAGCAGCTCAGGATTGCTCGGCGGGTTACCGGCGCGGATGTCATCCAACGGCTCGATGATGCCGACGCCGGTGAGATAGCCCCAGATGCGGTTGGCGAAACTGGTGGCGAAGTAACGGTTGTCCTTCGCCGTGATCCACACGGCGAGCTGCTCGCGGCGCGAAACGGGTTTCTTGTCCTTCGCCTCGGTGCCCTTGGCCTCGTCCCCACAGGTGGCTGGATACGGGAACCGCGGCGGCGTCTCCTTGCCGGTGCGGTCGTGCTTCACTTCGCCCGCACCGAGTTCCTCGACGATCTCATACATCGGTTTGCCGCCTTCAACCGCCGTGCCGCCGAGCAGCTTGTCACCGCCGGCCGGGTCCTTCTTCAAGCCCACGCGCGCGAAATAGGCAGCCGTCTGGTAATACTGATCCTGCGTCCAGCGCTCGAAGGGATGGTCATGGCACTTGTTGCAGTTGAAGCGCACCGCCAGGAAGAGATGCGTCGTGTTCTCCATCGTGTCCTCGGGCTTGCGGAGAATCTTGTAATAGCTTGCCGGCGGGTTGTCCTTGTTCGAACCGGAGGCCGTGATGATCTTGCGTGCGAACTCATCGTGCGGTGTGTTCTTGGCGATCTCGTTGCGAATCCAGTCACGGAACGATTTCGCTCCTTCGGCCCCGAGGAACTTGCTGTTCACTTGCAACAGGTCGGC
Source organism: Pseudomonadota bacterium (assembly GCA_009922615.1). GTDB lineage: Bacteria > Verrucomicrobiota > Verrucomicrobiia > Limisphaerales > SXTU01 > SXTU01. The sequence continues at coordinate 14,912 of RFVF01000075.1, read as the reverse complement.
CCACTTGTTTGCCCAGTGCTCGACGAAATCCTCGCAGCCGATGAGTTTATCCACGAGGGCTTCGCGCTTCGCCCGCGTCGGACGCGTGTCCGCAAGGAACGCCTTCACTTCATCCACGCCCGGCGGCACGCCGGTCAGGTCGAGATAGACGCGCCGGATGAATTCGTCATCCGTGCAGAGCGGGCTGGGGAGAATCTTCATCCGCTGCCACTTTGCGGCGGTGAACTCGTCCACCTTGTTCCACTTCTCCGGCTCGACCCACGCGAAGCCCTTGCGGTCGCCCATCACCGTCACCGTGGTCGCCGCGTAAGCGCCCTCGAAGCGCGCCAGCATCGGCGCTTCGCCGCGCCGCAAGGTTGTTACCACGTTCGCGCTGTCCGTGCGCGCCACGTCCTGGTTGCCCGTGTCCACGAACGCCAGCGTCGTCACGTCGCGCGTGGAGCCGTCGGCGTAGGTCGCGATCACGCGCATCTGCTGCCGCGCACCCACGCGCTGCACCACCGGGTTCTTCGGCGACAAATCAATCTTCACCACCCGCGACGCGGCCGGGTTCAACTTCGCGCCTGCACCAATCCACTCCCGCACCACGCGGTAGCTCACGTCACCGGGCTGGAACACCTGCTGACCCTGATGCGGGACGGCGGCCGTGGCTTTCAGCAGCATGAGCGAATCGTCCGGCGAGGCCACGTTCGCGCGGCGCGAGGCCAGTTCATCGGTGAACGCCCGCACGTCGTATTCGGCATCGTAACCGCGCAGCGAGAGTTTGAAGCCATTCTTGCCGTCCTTCGCGCCGTGGCAGGTGCCCGCGTTGCAACCGGCCTTTGTCAGCACCGGGTTCACGTCGCGGATGAAATCGGCCAATTGATCCTTCGCCACGCCCGAGACCTTCACCGGCACGCTCACGGATTTGCCGGCGAGTGTGGCCTTCACCGTGGTCGAGCCATTCGCCTTCGGGCGAATCACTCCGCCGGGCAGGACCTCCGCGGCGCTCTTGCTCAAGCCGCTTAACTCCAGCTTCACGAGCCTCGTTGCGTCGAGCCGTTCGCCGTTGTCCAGCGCCGCATACACGATCAACTGCGCGCTGTCCGTCCATTTGCCCAACGTGATTTCCTTCGGCTCAACCTCGAGCGCGACGACCTTCGCGTCCTTCGGCAACGCCTCGGGCTCGCCGTCCGTCTTGGGAGCGGCGACCGTCGGCACTTCAAACTTCTTTGCCGCGAGCGCCTTGCTCGACGCGTTCACCGTCACGCTGGGGAATTCTTTGAGCGCGGAACCATTCTCCGCGTTGAACAACCGGATCACGCCATCGCCCCCGGCGGCAGCGACGGTTTTGTTGTCGGGCGCGATGGCCACGGCGAACACGCCGGCCTGCGGCACCGCCACTTTGAACAGCGACTTCGAGCCGCTGGCCTTGTATTTCGCGATCACTTCCTTGTCCTTGTCCGTGCGACTCGCCGGGATTTTCTTCATCACGTCCGCCATCTCCTTCGTGATCGCGTTGGTGCCAAACGTGAACGTCGCGGCGAGCACCTCGCCCTTGCCGTCGAGCGCGCTGGCCGCCGCGAGCACCGTGCCATCCGCGCTGAATGCGGTGCTGGTCACGCGCCCGAGCATGGGCTCGAGCGTGAAGATGCCGTTGTTGTCATCGCCGATCTGGCGGTTTGCCGTGCGGAAGATTTGATAGAGCTTGGGCAGGCCATCCGATCCGCCGACGAGGATTTCCTCGCGCAACGGATGCCGCACCACGCTGGCCATGCCGCCCTTGAGCGCGTTGGGCGTGATGCTGGTGATATTGTCCACGAACCGCTGCGTCGCGAGTTCCGTCAGCTTAGCCGTCATGTCGCGCGAAACGGAGATGACGTGATCGCCCTTGAGCGACCAGGTCGTGTCGCGCACCCAGTCGCTGTGCGAGCCCATGAAGAGCACCTGCTTGCCGGAGTCCGCCTCGATCGCGCGCACCGTATTGTCCGCGCAACCGAACGCGATCAGCTTCCCATCCGGCGACCAGCTTGCGCCGTAAAGCGTGTCGTAGGTCACCGAATGCGAGAGCGCGAGCTTCCGCTTCTCCACGTCCCAGATTTGCACTTCGCCCATGCGCCCCGGCAATCCGCCCGCCACCGCGAGCCGCTTGCCGTCCGGCGAAAACTTTACCGATTCGATACGCTCACTCAGACCCACCAGCCGCGCCACCAGCCCAGAACCATTTGCCTGATGCAGCAACACTTCATGAAAGCCCGCCACCGCCAGCAGCTTCCCGTCCGGCGAATAATCCAGCGAAGTAATCACCGGCGGCAGCGAATACACCGGCGGATGATTCATGTCGTAACGCTCCTTCGCATTGGCCGGCGTGTCATCCACCGCGCCCTGCGCGATCCAACTGCGGACCAGCTCGATTTCTATTTCGTGCAACGGCTTGCGCCCCTCGGGCATCTCGGCCTTGCCGTCCTTGGGTGTGATGAGCTTGAGGAGGTTGGATTTCTCCGGCGACTTCGCGACGACGGCGGGGAGTTTGGACTCGCCCGCCTTCATGAGCAGGCTCACCTCGGTCATCACATACTCACCGCGCGACTTGGCCGGCTGATGGCAACCCTGACAGTTCGCCTGAAAAATGGGGCGGATGTCCTTGTAATAACTGACCTTCTTGGGTGGCGCGGCCTTCTTCTCCGGCGCCGCCGCGGCGAACCCAACAGCGGCCATTGCCAGCACACTGAAACTGATCAAAACACGTTTGCCATTCATAGCGATAAACTCAGCCCAACCCGCCGACGCAGCCACGCGACAACATCCGGCGGTGGCAATGAAAGCCGACGGCCCGCGAGGGGTGAAATTCACCGGCAAAGGTGGCTCGTCTTTTCAACGTCAATGCTGCGGACATCGACTCAACCACACCGCGACTTTGGAATGTCTAACCAAGAAAAAGCCCGCGTCCCGAAACGGGACGCGGGCTGGAGATCGACTTAGTTGACTTAGATGAAGCGGGTCTTGCCGGGGACAGGGAGCTGATACATCCCGTCGGAACCGGGCACGCTGGGCGGCGTGAGCTTGATGGCTTCTTCCCACGGCACTTGGTCAATGCCTTTGACCATGGTGTCGAGGTTGGATTTCATCGCGTCTTCCCAGGTGATTTCCTTGCCGGAATAGGTGGCCATGCGGCCGAGCACGGAGGTCATGGAGCTGTTCGCGCCATATTCGGCTTCGTTGTAAGGCTTGTCGTTGCGGATGGCGTCGAAGAGGTCGTCGTGCTCCTGCTGGTAGGGATTCTTGCCGCCGCCCGCGAAGCGCCACTTGTTCTCGCCCAGGATGGTGTGCCGGCTGATGTCGCACTTGCCTTTGGTGCCGATGGCGTGTTCGGACACGTCGTTCCAGCAGCCGAGCTGGTGGCGACACTGGCTGAAGCAGACCGAGCCGTCCTCGTAGGTGAATTCGACGACGTGGTGATCGAAGATTTCGCCGTAGTCCTGTCCTTTGCGGGTTTCGCAGCCGCCGTTGCCACGGGCTTTGACGGGGTGGCCTTTCTTGACCCAGTTGATGACGTCGAGGTTGTGGATGTGCTGCTCGCAGATGTGGTCGCCGCAGAGCCAGACGAAGTAATACCAGTTGCGCATCTGGTATTCGAGTTCGGTGAGCTTGCGGCCGTAGGTCTTTTCCAAGTCGGCGCGGGGCTTGACCCACGGGGTATTGCCGTTCCAGTAGGCGCGCATCGCCTGAATCTCGCCCAGCTCGCCGTCGTGCAGACGCTTCATGGTTTCGAGGTAGCCGAGCTGGTGATGGCGCTGGAGGCCGACGCCCACTTTGAGGTTCTTCTTCTTTGCCTCGGCGGCGGCAGCGATGACTTTCTTGTAGCCGGCGACGTCCACGCAAACCGGCTTTTCCATGAAGACGTGTTTGCCCTGGCGGACGGCTTCCTCGAACTGCATGGGGCGGAAGCCCGGCGGTGTGGCGAGGATGACGAGATCCGCCTGGGCGATGGCTTTCTTGTAAGCATCGAAGCCCATGAACTTGTTCTCGTCCTTCACCTGGACCTTGTCCTTGTGTTGCTTGGCGAGGTTGGCGAGCGAGCTGTCCATGCGGTCCTTGTGCACGTCCGCGACGGCCACGAGCTTGACGCTCTCACCGGTGCTCAAGGCCTGGTCCGCCGCGCCGGAGCCACGCCCGCCCATGCCGATGAGCGCAACCTTGATGGTGTCGCCGGGCGAAGCGCCGTGGACAAAACGCTCGACGGGCAGCGTGCTCAAGGCAGCGGCCGTGCCGGCGATCTTGGAGGAGGTGGAGAGAAAATTCCGGCGCGTGACCGCAGCGGAGGCGGGGACAATCAAGTTGCTCATAGTTTCAATCGCGTTGGACTTGGGCGTCCGCCGCGACATTCGCGGCAACACGCAAAGCCCGTTCACCAAACGGGAACGGGCGGGAGTGTAGAGATGGGAGGTGAGTTGTCCAGCGCGGCGAGCATCGTGCACGAAACAAACCCACTGGCAGGCACTCACCGACACGATTGGAGACTTCAATCGGTGCACTCCGAACCGAACCACAGGCGACGAGCGGCCCGCCAACTTCGATCAGTGTCAGGCTGGTCAAGTTGGTGGTAATTACCGACCGACTTCAAAGCCCCAACCACTTCATCCCCGCGCGAATCCAGAGTGGGATCGTTACAAAACTCACCGCCGAGGTGGCGATGACCACGCGCAGAGCCGTCGGACCGTCGCCGCCGAAATGACGCGCAGCCAGAATGGCAAACACTGCGGAGGGCATGGCCGCCTGAAGCATGATGACGCGCTTCAACTCGACCGAGCACGGCAGGAGCTTGGCGAGCAGGAGAAACAACAGCGGAATCACGCCCAGCCGCAGCAGGCAGGAAGTCGCCATGACGCGCCAGCCTTGTTCGGAATGAAATTCCGCGAGGTGATCAGCGATCATTGCGCCAATCAGCACCAACCCCATCGGGATCGCGCACGCGCCCAGCATGTGCGCCGTGATCTTCACAAACTCCGGAATGTGCGGTGCCAGGCCGGTGAAGTTCAACGTGAGCGTCGCCACGATGGCGATGAGGGGCGGGCTGAGAATTTTCTTCCATAAGGGTTCATTGGCGGCGTGGGCGAAGACAATGGTGCCCAGCAGCCAAAAAGCGATTTCCGTCCCGAGGTTGTGGACGATGAGCACGCCCACGGTCTCACGGTTGAAGAGCGAGATCGCCAGCGGCAGCGGCACGTAGCCGTAATTGTAGAGACCGGAGCTGAAGGCAAACGTGCGCCCGGTGGCATCGCGCCCGAGCCCCGCCAGCCGCAATGCCAGCCAGCTCGCTCCGATGCCCAACGCCACGGTGACAAAGCCAACCAGCGGCGGGAGAAACAGATTTTCTGTGCGATGCAGCGCGGGATTTCCCAGCACCTTGTCAAAGATAAACGCCGGCACGAGCAGGTTGATCGTGACACGCAACAGCGAGTGATCGGCTTCCTCGGTGAGCCAGTCGAGTTTGCGCAACGCCACACCAGCGACGGCGATGAGCAGCACCGGCAGGACGGCGGAAAGGACGACGGGGAGTTCGTTCAAGGTGGTAGGGACGCGCTACGGCACGTCTGGTTTAGGCAAGGAAATAAGCCAGCGCCGTTTCAGCCTCGGCCTGCTGCACGGCACGGAGAAGTTGATGCCGCGCATCGCTCACGGGCTTGCTGGCAGCGGCTTCCACGGCATCCACGAAGGCGAAAGCATCCCATTCGCCGCGCGGCAGGAGTTGGGCAGTGAGCTTGGTGTCCGACGCAAGCAACGGCTCCACCCGTTTCGCCAAGTCCGCAAAGCACGGGTGCTGGCCGACGCGGCGGAACCAATACTTTGAGTTCCAGTAGTCCGGCTCGCGCCGGTGCAGGATGCCGTGGACGAAGCTACCGTCCGGGTTTTCGATGCCCTGCGAGATGACGTGGGAGGCGTCGTGGTGGTCGTGCCAGAGCAGTAAGAGCGCGCGGATGAGTTCGGCCTTCGCGGGCACGCCACGGCGAAGAAACAGCTCGTTGAGCGTGCGGTTCAGGTCACCTTGCGTGAGCGTGCCCAGGCGCGACTCCGGGCCGAGCGCGGCGGGTCCGGGCTGGTTAATCAGCGCCTGAAGTTCTTGGGAGAGCGCGGTGGACATGACTTAGCGGAGCGCCGAGCATCGCTCGGCTTGAAGGTGCTACCAGAGGCGAAACTGCCGAGCAATGCTCGGCGCTCCTACTTTTTCTCGATCATCCGGCGGAACTCGGCGAAGAGCGGATTCGAGTCGTGCGGGCCGGGCGAAGCTTCGGGGTGATACTGCACGCTGAAGATGGGCTTCGTCTTGTGCCGCATCCCCTCGACGGTCTGGTCGTTCAGGTTGATGCGGTTCACCGCCACGTCGGACGGCAGCGACGCCGGGTCCACCGCGAAGCCGTGGTTCTGCGAGGTGATTTCCACGCGGCCCGACTCCAAGTCCTTCACTGGTTGGTTGCCACCGCGATGACCGAACTTGAGCTTGAAGGTCTTCCCGCCGAATGCCTGCCCGAGGAGCTGGTTGCCGAGGCAGATGCCGAAGATGGGAATGCCCGTGTCCACGAGCGTCTTGACCTCGCGCACGATGTAGTTGAGTGCGGCGGGGTCCCCGGGACCGTTACTGAGGAAGATGCCGGCGGGCTTGTGCTTCAGAGCATCGGCAGCGCTGGTGGTCGCGGGGACGACTTGCACTTTGAAGCCCGTCTGCCGCAGGTTGCGCGCGATGTTGTATTTCATCCCAAAGTCGAACGCGACGATAGGAATGTCCGCCGGCGGAAGCGGCTTGCGGTGATTGCGCGAGTCGAGCTTCGTATTGCCGCGCACCACGTCGAACTCCGCGCTCTGCTTGTCGCCGGGATCCCACGCGAAGGCTTCCTTGTGAGTGACTTCCTTCACGTAGTCCACGCCGACGAAGACGAATTCCTTCGCGCGCTTCACCGCCTCGGCTTCGGTCACGCCGGGTTCCGTGGAGAGAAAGCCGTTCAACGCGCCGCGCACACGGAGCTTCTTGGTCAGCGCGCGCGTGTCCACGCCTTGAATGCCGGGGATGCCGTTCTGCTGGAGGTAATCCGCGAGCGACCAGTCCGCGCGCCAGTTGCTCACGACGGGCGACAGCTCGCGGATGACGAAGCCCGACGCGTGCGGTCGCCACGACTCGATGTCCTGCGCGTTGACGCCGTAGTTGCCGATGAGCGGGTAGGTCATCGTCACGATCTGGCCCTTGTAGGACGGGTCGGTGAGAATCTCCTGATAACCGGTCATCGAAGTGTTGAAACACACTTCGCCACAGGCCGACGCCTGCGCGCCAAAACCCGTGCCGTGGAACACCGAGCCGTCTTCGAGGGCGAGAATTGCTTTCATCCGGTAGCAAACAAATTGCGCGGACTCTAGGGGGGAGCAGCAAGCGGTCAAGCCCTTTGCCGTCGCGAGGCCGTCATCCGGCGAATTGTCCCGTTCGTCGCAGCGTCCATCACCCGCGACAAATGCTCATCCGCTCCACCCGCAAGACCCTCTCGCCGCCGCCAGTCTGTGCTGGCCCGCTCAAGCGCCGCGAGTTTCTGCGCGTCGGACTGTCGGGCTTTGCGAGCCTATCGCTGCCGGGTTTGCTGCGGCTGCGGGCGCAGGCGGCTCCCGCCAAGCGCGAGCGCCGGGCCATAATCCTCGTGTGGTTGCGCGGCGGCTTGTCGCATCTCGACACTTACGATCCCAAGCCGGAAGCGCCCGAGGAATATCGCGGCGTCTTCCGTCCCATCGCGACGCGCGTGCCGGGGATGAACCTGACCGAGTTACTGCCCTTGCACGCAAAGCTCGCGGACAAGTTCACGCTCGTCCGCTCGTTCTCGCATAACGGTGGCGGCCATCCCGCCGGCTCGCTGCAGATGCTAACGGGTGATCCCGATCCACAGGACAAGCCCAAGCCCATTTATCCGGACTGGATGACGGCGGCGAACTACGTTCTGGCCGACCGCAAGCGGCGCATTCCCAACTGCGTCGGCGTGAACGGCATCACGCGCTACGACAGCTTCACCATCACGGGCAACGCCTACGTGGACCCGGCATACTCGCCGTTCATGGTCACCGGCGACCCGAGCGACCCGAAGTTTGAGGTGCCGAACATTGGGTTGAAAGACGCGGCGCAAACCGCCCGCATCAACGACCGGCTCACGCTCAAGCAACGGCTCGACACGCTCGCCCGCGAGGCCGACCGCTCCGGCGTGATGCGCGCGGTAGACGACTTCGAGGCGCAGGCGCTGAACCTCCTCACCAGCCCCGAGGCACGCGACGCGTTCGATCTAACCAAGGAGGACGCCCGCACCCGCGACCGCTACGGCCGCCACCAGTGGGGCCAGCAATGCCTGCTCGCGCGCCGGCTCGTCGAGGCCGGCGTCGAGATCATCACCACCACGTTCGACGGCCCGCTCTGCGGTCGCGTCGGGAACTGGGACGACCACGCGGTGAATCACCACGTGTTTGACGCACTTCAGTTCCGTGCGCCCTACTTCGATCAAGCCGTCACGGCCCTGATCGAAGACCTTTACGCGCGCGGTCTGGACCGGCGATGTCTGGTCGTGGTCTCCGGCGAATTTGGACGCACCCCGCGCATTTCAAACGTGGCCAGCAGCGGCGGCGGCGTGGCGAGCCGGCCCATGGGCGTCGTGCAGCCGGGCCGCGACCACTGGCCGCGCGCCTTCTCCAATCTCTGGTCCGGCGGCGGCATCCAGACCGGCGGTATCATCGGCGCGAGCGACAAGCGCGGCGAGGATGTGAAGGAACGCCGCCTGGGCCCCGGCGATTTCCTCGCGACGCTTTACCATCACCTTGGGATTAACGCGGAGGAAATCAGCATTCCTGACTTCACCGGCCGCCCGGTTCCCCTGCTCTTCCGCGGCGGTCAGCCCATCGCCGAGTTGCAAGGCCGGGCCTGATTCGAGAGTGCCAGTCAAACCGACGGAATCTCCGGCCCCTTCCAACGGAGATCGGCCACGCATTCGACATGCTGCGTCTGTGGGAACATGTCGTGCGGCGTGACTTTCACCAACTCGTAGCCGCCTTCGGCACAGAGGATTTGCAGGTCGCGGGCGAGCGTGGCCGGATGGCAGGAGACGTAAATGACTTGCTGCGGATGCGCGCGACGAATGCGTTGCAAGGCGTCGGGCGGCACGCCGGTGCGGGGAGGATCGATCACGAGCGTGGTCGGCTCGCCGGGATGGCGCGCGAGCAGGCCGCCAAGGTAATCCTCCGCCGGGCCGCTGACGAACTGCCCGTTCTTGATGCCGCGCCGCGTCATGTTTGCCTTGGCAGCGTTGATGGCCAGCCGGTCGTATTCCACGCCGATGAAACTCTCAACCAAGTCGGCCAGTTCCAGTGCAAAAAAACCGACGCCACAATAAGCATCGATCAACCGACGCGAGCCGGCTTCGCGCAGCCGCGCCCGCACGGTCTCGACGAGCTTGGGTAGGAGGAAAAAATTGTTTTGGAAGAACGAGTCATTGGGCACCACCCAGCCTTCCGGCGCGACGCGGAGCATGACCTTGAGGCCGCCGCGCGGCGGGGGCTTGGCGCGCACCTGTGTTAGTTGCTCGTTCAAGATCGGCTCGGCCAGTGCGCACTCCGTGATGTCCACGACGAACTTGTTGTCGAACCCGAGGAAGCCGAGTTCGAGGCGTTGCTGCGGCTTGTTCCATTGCGTGCGGACCATGATGCGATTGCGGTAGCCGTAGGGTTCCGAACACGGCACGACGGGATCGATCACCGCGCCGGCGAGACCGCCGACGCGCTGGAAAAGGTCGCGGATTTGCTTGTGCTTCACCTGCAACTGCGCCGGATAGGCGAGGTGCTGATACTGGCACCCGCCGCATTGACCGAAGTAACGGCAGCGCGGCTGAACGCGGTCGGGAGAGGGACGCAGCACGTTGACCAAACGGGCACGGGCAAACTTCTTTTTTACTTCGGTGATCTCGGCCTGGACCTCCTCGCCCACGCAGACGAACGGCACGAACACGACGAGTTCACCGACGCGCCCGACGCCTTCGCCACCGAAGGCAAGATCATGGATAGTCACGTTGACACGTTGTCCGACTGCCAAACTGGTTCCATCCGTAGCCATGCGCGAGCATCGCCCAAGCGCGGTGGCGGAAGCAACTTTCCTCCCGCAGCGAAGTGGACGCCCGCAACCTCCTCGGCTAGTTTGGCGGCGGCAGCCCAACCGCACATGAACGTCACTCTTCCAGCCACGGTCCCGGCCGTTTCCGGCGAGGTCGGCTCCGTGCAATCGACCTGGCTGCTGCGTCGGCTGTATGGCAGCTACCGGCTCTCCTCGGCCTTCACGTGGTGGTGGCGGCGAAGGTTTACTCCGGGCGGGTGGCTGGTTTTATTGGGCATCGTCGCCACGGGGATGATGGGGGTGGACACGAATCTCTCCCTAGCATACCAAGCGTTCGTCTTCCTGTGCCTGCTGCTCATTGCGGCGTTGACCGGGACACAATTCTCCCGCGCTCAGGTGGAGGCCGAACGAACCCTGCCGCGCTTCGGCTCGGTGGGCCAACCGGTGGAGTTCCGCCTGACGATGCGCAACCTCACGGCCAAACCGCAACGCGGTCTGACGGTGACGGAGGACCTGGCCGACCCGCGTCCAACTCTGGAGCAATTCATCTCGACGCCGGAACCGGGCGAGGAACGGCGGAATTTTTACGATCGCGGAAACGGCTACTACCGTTGGGCCTGGCTCCTGAGCCAAAACGTCCGGGGCAAAGTCAACGAGGTTCCCTGCCCCGAACTTCCGCCCAACGGCACCGCCGAGGTGTCGCTCACTTTGACTCCGATGCGACGCGGCGTGTTGCGCTTTGATTGTGTGGCGGTCGGTTGCCCGGACCCGTTCGGCTTGTTCCGCACCTTCGTGCGCGTGCCGAGGCCGCAATCGCTGCTCGTGCTGCCGAAACGCTATTTTCTGCCGCCATTGGATTTGCCCGGCCAGTTGAAATACCAGCACGGCGGCGTGGCGTTGGCAGCGAGCGTGGGCGAATCGGAGGAATTCGTTTCCCTTCGTGATTACCGGCCCGGCGATGCGCTGCGGCACATTCACTGGCCGAGCTGGGCAAAGACGGGCAAGCCGATCGTAAAGGAGTTTCAGGATGAATTCTTCACGCGGCACGCGCTCATTCTCGACACGTTTCTGCCAGTGGCAGCGAGTGCGGTGTTTGAAGAGGCGGTGAGCGTCGCGGCCTCGCTGGCCTGCTCGGTGCAGGCGCAGGAATCGTTGCTGGACCTGATGTTCGTCGGGCCGGAGGCGTATTGCTTTACGATGGGGCGCGGCGTGGGACATCTGGAGCAACTGCTGGAAATCCTCGCGTCCGTGCAGCCGTGTCGCGACCGGCAGTTCAATTCGCTGCTGCGACTGGTGCTGCGGCACGCGGGAGAATTGAGCGGCTGCCTGTGTGTGTTCGTGGCCTGGGATGAGCAACGCCGGGAATTTGTGCGGCGGCTGCGGGAAATGGGCGTGCCACTGATGATATTCGTCGTCACGGACGCCGATGCACCACGACTCGAACCGGGGCCAATGCTCGCGGAACCGGAGCGTTTTCGGCAGTTGCCGCTGGGCCGGGTGGCGGAGGAATTGGCGAAGCTATGAAATTTCCGCCCTTCCTCCTCGCCGCCGCGCTGCTTCTCTGGGGCTGGCAGACGGGCTTGCTGGGCGTCGCGCTGATCATGGCGGTGGTGCTGGAGGCGTCGCGCTGGATCGAGTGGCGGGTGGATTTCGGCGTGAAGGATTTCAATCGCATCGTGGACCTCGCCAGCCTGCTGGCCGCCGTGGGTGCGATCTACTGCGTCCTCACCCGTGAGGCGACCAACCAGGTGATGGCAATGTTGCAGGCAACGAATTTCACCGCGCGTTCTGCCGCGATAAACTCCGTGTCGCAGACCACGTTCATCTTTTTCCAGTGGTTTCCCATGATCCTCTTCCCGGTCATCGCCGCGCTGGCCTACAGCACCAGCGAGGAGATCCCGCGCTCCTGCTTCTTCATGATCACACGGCGGCGGATGGCGCGCACGGGGCAACCACAGGCCGTGAAGCCCGGCATCAACCTGCGCTATCCGTATTTCGCCGTGGTGCTGTTCGCCGCCTGCCTGGCCAACCAGCGCAACGACTGGTTCTACTTCGTCTTGTGCGGCATGATCGCCATCGCCTTGTGGGTGGTGCGGCCCCGTCGCTTTTCCAACCTGGTCTGGTTTGCGGTTCTCTTCGTGATCATCAAGGGCGGATTTTTCGGGCACCAAGGACTCAATCGTTTGCAAGGTGTCATCGAGAACAAACTCGCCAACTGGGTGGCCAAGTGGGCGCGCCGATCTCTGGACCGGAATGATGCGGCGACCGCCATCGGCCGGATCGGCCAGCTCAAGCTCTCGGGCAAAATCGTCATGCAAGTTGAGCCAGAACACGGTCCGGTGCCCCCACTGCTGCGCGACACGATGTTCAACCGCTTCGACAGTCCACGCTGGAGCCATTCGCCGCGACCGAACGACATCAAAATCGATCCCGGCGAGGACGGCTCAGTCTGGCAGTTAATGGCGCGGCCTGCGACCAATCTGGTTTTCCTCTCGTCTTTCACCACCCGCGGAGAAGCCGTGCTGGCCATCCCGCCCGGCACGGTCTCGCTCTCCAACATCTCCCCCGAAAAGGTGACGACCAATCGCGCAGGTGTGGTGCGCGTAAGCGGCGCGCCCGATTTCATCCGCGTGGGTGCCCTGCACGGCCCCGGCACGACGATCGGCGATGTGGCGCTGACGAATTCGGACAAAGTGATCGGCGCGGACCTGGCCGTGCCGCTCCGCGAACAGGCGGTCGTGACGAACCTCGTCAAGGAACTGAGGTTGGCCGGCCAGTCCGGCGCCGCCGCCGCACAGAAACTCACGAGCTTCTTCGCCGAACACTTCAAGTATGGGACCTTTCTTCCCGATTCGCTCTCCCGAGTTCCGGGCGGCATGACTCCGATGGGCTTTTTCCTTTCCAAGAACCGCATTGGCCACTGCGAATACTTTGCCACCGCCACCGTGCTGCTCATGCGCCAGGCCGGCATACCGGCACGCTACGTGTGTGGCTGGTCCGTGCAGGAGCAAGAGAAAGGTTCCTCCCGGTTCATCGTCCGCGAACGCCATGCGCACGCCTGGTGTGTTTATTGGGACGAAGCCAGAAAAACCTGGGTGGACTTGGACACCACGCCTGCGGACTGGGCGCTTACGGAAAACCAAAACGCCTCCTTCTGGGAACCGCTTTCCGACCGTTGGTCGCGGGCGTGGTTTGGCTTCTCCAGGTGGCGGTGGTATGGCGGCGCGGAAGCGTGGCAGAATTATCTGCTCCTCGCGTTGCTGTGCCTGATCGCACTGCTCGCGTGGCGCATTCTCGCGCGCCAACGACGCCAACGGCGAAGGGACGAGGGAAACTTGGACCCGGCATTCACCGGCCAAGGCTTGGACTCCGAGTTTTACCAAATCGAGTCACACTTGGAATCCCTCGGCCTGGGTCGCCGGCCCGCAGAGCCATTTTTCGCCTGGCTGGCCCGCATTCAACCGCTGGCCAGCTTGCCGACCGCACCGCTGGAGGAACTGCTCCGGCTACACTATCGGCTGCGCTTCGATCCACAAGGCTTGCGCAGTGACGAGCGGGAAGCTCTTCGCCGGGGTGTGCGCGAGTGGTTCGATCAGAGCCGGGCGACCAGCACGCGACCGCCCTTTCAAACCCGATAGCAGCCCGCCTCAAGTAGCTCCCCAAAACTGACCACAGCATAGGTGAGGGATTGGTTTGCACGGTTGAAATCTGTCGGCTTTGGCTTGCCACAAGCCGGTGGCCAGTGGGTAAATGCGCGCCATGCAAACTCGCCGGTCTGTTCCGCGTTCCTCGTTCCTGCGCACCCTCACCACTTCGGTCGTGATGGGCGCGCTGGGTTTTTCCCTCGCTCAAAATGGGTCCGCTGAAATCCTATTGAAGGATGGCCAGAAGATCGCTTTCATGGGCGACTCCATCACGGCGGGCGGCTGGGGCAACCCGGCCGGCTACGTGCGGCTCGTCGTGGCTGGCCTCGAAGCCAACGGCGTCAAGGTCACGCCCATCCCCGCCGGCATCAGCGGTCACAAGTCCGACCAGATGCTGGCGCGGTTGAAGAAGGATGCACTGGACAAGAAGCCGGACTGGATGACCTTGAGCTGCGGGGTGAACGATGTGTGGCACGGCGCGCGAGGCATTCCCCTAGACCAATACAAGCAGAACATCACCGCCATCCTCGACCAATGCGCGGCCGCAGGGACCAAAGTCGTCGTGCTCACCGCCACCGTCATCGGCGAGGAACTCGACGCCGAGAACAACCAGAAACTGGCGCCCTACAATGAATTCCTCCGGAATCTCGCCAAAGAGCGCAAAGCCCCGCTCGCCGACCTCTACGGCATGTTCGCCACCGCGATTAAAGCGCAGACCACGCCGGCCAAACCAGGCCGCCTGCTCACCTCCGACGGCGTGCACATGAATCCGAAGGGCGACCAACTCATGGCGCGCGGCGTGTTGCAGGCGTTCGGGCTGGATGCCGCGCAGTTGGCAAAAGCCGAAGCCGCGTGGCAGGACCTGCCCGGCGGCGGCACCGTGCGGGCGCGCTTCGATGCCGGCCAGGGGAAATCCTTCCAGGCCACGCACAAGTTGAGCCTGCGCCAGCGCGACGCCTTGGCCGCGCGTTTGCAGAAGGAAGGCAAGTCACTCGACGCCGTGCTCAATGCCGCATTCGCGGACGATGTGAAGGCCCAGCTCAAGCCGGCCGGAGAGTTTGAAAACGCCGCCGCGATCTTCGCCGCCAAAAAGGACCGAGAGGTCTCGGCGAAGTTACAGGAGCAGTTCAGCCAGCGCGTCGAGGCGCTGCTCAAGCACTGACACGACT
>RFVF01000074.1 GCA_009922615.1 Pseudomonadota bacterium | reverse complement strand
GCAACCAACGTGGACCCGCGTGCAGCCGCTCCCGCCAGCGGCAGGAGATCACGGCCAGGGCGGGGAAGGAACAGCAAGGCTGACCTTCAAAGGTTTATAGCGCTGGCGAAGGGGGCTGTTGCGGGATAGGAGACCCAGCTCATGTCGGCGACCGGAAGTCGCAGATTACACCCACGGCTTACAACCACTCAGGCCGCTGCCGAATGCTCGTTCATCGGGACGAGCTTGCTTGCGCCCGGCGGGACGATTTCGGATCACGAGTTTGCTACCGTTGATGTCACGAGATGGCGGTAATTACTGACGATCATCTGCGGCAAGTTGCCGGCTTCAAGGGCATTCTGCGCGATATTTAAAATTTTTGAATGTCCGCTACACGATATGAAATGAAGAAATGTCGCCGTGCGTTGTGCTTTCAGACGAACTTGTCGGCCTGTTTACTTTTAATCATTAGGCTGTTTATCTCCCAGACAAGTTTGGATAGTTTGTTCAACCATGAGCCAAAACACGTAACTTTGCAGGAAGCTTTCGCATAGGGTGTAAGCCACGCCGCGAGATTGACCATAATTGGGGCGAGTCGACGCGCGGCTGCCTTCGCCTTCTTTCCGGTGATCTCGATATGCCGCTCGCTCAGGTGGACTTCGCTCCAATCGAGTAGCTGTAATTCTGCCGATCTTAAACTGGCGAATCCTGAGATTGCCAACCAGAGGACCTACTCAGGACGCGTTGTGGTCAACAGTCGCGCATCTCGGAGAGCGTAAAGATCTCAATTTCACCTTCGTTAAGCTTCACCTGCTGGACAGATTTGATTTCTTCCAGCGCATCCTTGGGCAAAAACTTCCGGTGGATTGCAAATCCGAAACAAGGCCCTGACAGCTTGCAAGTTGTTCCTTTTGGTGCGGCCACTCAGGTTCATCCGCGTCCTTCAGTTGCCCCACGGCCGACATGATGATCACCGGCACATCCGGGTGCGCCTTCTTAAGGTGTTCGAGAACCGCCAATCCACCGACCTCCGGCATCTTCAAATCGACCAGCACACAAGTCAGATCATCGCTCGCTGCCAAGATGGCCTCGGAACCATTTTTCACCAATACCGGCTCGAAACCGAACTTGCGCAGGTTGTATTCTCGCAGCCGGCGGATCGACTCTTCATCGTCCGCGACGAGTATTCTTTTGCTGTGCTTGGCCATAATACCAACCGACAAGCTTGCCTCGGTGGCGCGGAGGATATGACAACGCAACCCGGACCGTAAGCGCACGGCGCTTACCGAGCAGTTGCCAACCCACCCGACGCACGCTTGGCAGTGTGACGGATTGCCAGTCCGTTGCAAAGGTCGAGTTCAATTCGCACACCAGCCTGCTTCAAACGGCCGGAACTGGGTCGGGCGTTGCCCCGCTATCAGCATTGACTCACCTTGGGAAGTTGGCAGGGTGGGACCGGTGCGCCTTTGGGACCCCGAAGTTGTGTTTTCAGGCGGCTCCGAATGCGCAGCCCATGAACAATCCTAACCGTCCTTGCGCCATTGCGACTACTACCTGATCGCGGTTTCCGATCAGCTTGGTATTCCCCTAAAACCGACGAATCCACTGCGATGAACAAATCTGGGAATTGGGGGACTTCAAGGTGAAACAGGTAACAGACCAAGAACGGGCAGCCACTCCGTCCGCCCACTCCGCCGCTCGCCGCCTCCGGCTCGTCACGCTGGCGTTTCCCCCTGCTGGGCTGTGGCTCTTGTGGCGCGGTCCGGCCACGTTGGGCCGGAAACTCCTCGGTACTTTGGGCATTGGGTTGTTTACTTTGGTTTATCTCGCGGCGATTGGCTTTTTACTGCACCGGTTCACCGGACTTCGTTTCGAGATGCAGGGCAGTCCCATTCCCAAGCCCACCTGGCAGGTGACGGATTACGAGCGTCTGGAAAAATCCCGCGCCGCCCTCGGGCCCAAGCCCGCCGCGCCCGCGCCCATGCCCGCACCCAAGTCCACGACCCCACCTTATTGGACCGATTTTCGCGGGCCGCGCCGCGATGGAAACTATACTGAGCAACCCATCAATATAGATTGGGCGAAGTCTCCGCCGAAACTCCTATGGAAGCAGCCCGTGGGCGGCGGCTATGCCTCTTTTGTGATCGCGGACGGCCTGGCTTTCACGATCGAACAACGCCGTGAGCAAGAAGCCATCACTGCTTACGAAGTGGAAACCGGCCGTGAGGCGTGGTTGCACGCTTATCCCGCGCGCTTCGACGAGCCGATGGGCGGCGAAGGCCCCCGGGCCACGCCCACTTGGCACGAGGGCCGGCTTTACTCCCTCGGCGGCGCCGGCTCCTTCCGTTGTCTCGAAGCCAGCACCGGCAAACTCCTTTGGCAGCACGATCTCTTGAAGGAAAACCAGTGCGCCAACCTCATGTTCGCCCTGAGTTCCTCACCGCTCATCGTCGATGACACCGTCATCGTCCAAGCCGGCGACCCCCAAGGCCGTGAAGGCCGCATGCTCATCGCCTATCACAAAGTCACCGGCGCATTGGTCTGGAAAACGCAGGAAGACAAGGCCGCCTACGTCTCGCCCATGCTCGTGACCCTCGCTGGTGAACGCCAGTTGCTCATTCATACGGCGCGCCACCTCCTTGGCGTTTCACCCACTGACGGCACTACCCTCTGGCGCTTCCCGTGGAACGTGGATTATGACAACACCATCGCGCAGCCCATCCTGACTGGCACGAACCGGCTCGTCCTGAGCGCCGGCTACGGCACCGGAGCCGTGGGGTTGGAACTCCTGCGCACGGACAAAGGCCTCCTCCCCCGGGAACTCTGGCGCAATAAGTTCCTCAAAAACAAATTCACCAGCTCCGTGCTCCATGCGGGCCACCTCTACGGCTTGGATGAAGACATCTTGGTCTGTTTGGATGCGACCACCGGCGAGCGGAAGTGGAAGGACGGCCGTTATGGTTACGGCCAAGTCCTGCTGGCCAGCGGCCACCTCGTCATCCTCTGCGGCAACGGCGATCTGGCCCTGGTCAAAGCCCTCCCCGAGCAACACACCGAGCTAGCCCGCCTCCCGGCCATCAAGGGCAAGACGTGGAACCACCCTGCCCTCTCCGGCGGGAAGCTATTTATCCGCAACGCCATCGAGATGGCGTGCTTTGACCTCCGCTAACCCCGCCGGAACCGCCGTTTCGCGCCTCTAACCAGCCTTGGTCGGTGAAGGAAAAGCCTTGGTCCGAGCATAACAAGCCTTGGTCCGTGAGGAACCAGCCTAAGTCCATGAGGGACAAGCCTAAGTCCGTGAGGAGCCAGCCTTGGTCCGTCGTGAAAAAGCCTTGGTTCCTGACCGATTTCCCTTGGTTAGGAGCGAAAAACCCTCTGTTTAGGGTTGAAGCGGATCAAAAACCGCCAAAACCGGCCTTAAGACCGGGGGATCGGCGGTTGTTACCTGCCGGACGGCCTTTTTCGCGGGCGGAACGGGGCAAAACCGTGAGGGGAATCGGGCGGGGGCGCGGGGATGGCGGCCTTACCGGGTGGCCGGTGGCTGGGTCGGCGGCAGCGGAGCGGGCGGACGGGTGAGAAGGGATTTGACTTCGCCCTCGGTCAGGGTGCGCCACTTGCCTTCGGGGAGTTCCGCGAGACGGATGGGGCCGATCTGGGTGCGTTGGAGGCGTTCGACGACCAGGCCTTGGGTCTCGAAGAGGCGACGGACTTCGCGGTTTTTGCCTTCGGCGAGTTCCAGTTCGACGATGCTGTGGGAGTTGTTGGCATCAACGATCCGGGCGCGCTCGGCCTTGAGCATTTCGCCTTCATGTTCCACGCCGGCGAGGAAACGTTTGAGCATCTCCGGCTCCACGCGGCCTTCCACGATGGCCCGATAGCACTTGCGCACGCCAAAGCGGGGGTGGGTGAGGCGAAGGGTGAAGTCGCCGTCGTTGGTGAGGAAGATGAGGCCCTCACTGTCGCGGTCCAGCCGCCCAACGGGGTGCAAGTGCGACCATTCGCGGGGCAAGAGGTCGGTCACAATGCGGCGGTCGAGGTCATCGCTGCGGGTGGAGAGGAAGCCGCGGGGCTTGTGCAGGGCGATGTAGAGCTTGCGGCGGGATTTGACGGGACGGCCCTCGACTTTGACGAGGTCGTGGAGCGGATCGACCTTGGTGCCGAGTTCCTTGACGATCTTGCCGTTGACTTCGACGAGGCCGTTGACGATCAGCCGTTCACCCGCGCGGCGAGAGGCCACGCCGGCTTCGGCGAGAAATTTTTGGAGGCGGACTTGCACAAGCAAAGAAAGCCGTCACACCTCGCGGCGGACGGCTTCCCGTAAAAGGGTTTAGCAGATGGCGCGCGGGGCGCAGCCAAGGGTTTAGACCGGGGGCTTGGTCTTGCGCAAACCGGTGACGCGGTCGCCGGACTTCCAACTGCCGGCCTTCTTGAGGATCTCAACGCGCTCGTAGCGCTTGAGGACATTGCGCTTGGCCCCGAGGGTGCTGGAAGCGCGGAGACTGCGATGCTGTGACATAACTTCTGAAAGTGTTTTGCCGTGCGGACCGCCCGAACGGAGCGCGGTTTGTAGCACAGGGGCGGCGGGATGCAAACGGTTATTTCACCCAAACCGAAGGGAAGCGCTTCGACGCGAGGGCTAGCCACGCGCACTGGCGATCAACGGCGACGACCAAGGCGCGTTTCAGGAAGTGCGCCGTCAAGTGGCGGAGCAAGTTTGCCACGTGCGGCGGGTTGCGTCGAGGCGGCGGTCTTGTTAGTGTCCGCTGCCCGTGACCAAGCCATCTGCCATTCGCACGACTCCGTTGGTGAGCGCCGTCATTGTCGCGGCCGGATCCGGAACGCGCATGGGACCGGGCGTGGACAAGCTTTTCCTCGAAATCGCGGGCCGCCCCATCGTGGCCCACACGTGGGCGCGCTTCGAAATGGCGGCGGTGATTGACGAACTGGTGCTGGTGGTGCGGGACGGGATGCAGGGGGAGTTTCAAAAGCTGGCCGTCGAGTGCGGCTTCAAGAAACCGTTCCGCCTGACAGTGGGCGGCAAGGAACGGCAGGACTCGGTCTGGAACGGCTTGCAGGCAGTGTCCGCGACGTGCGAGCTCGTCGCCATCCAAGACGGAGCGCGGCCCTGCACGAGTGGGTCGGTGATCGAGGCCACACTGCTGGCGGCGCGGGAAACCGGGGCGGCCGTCGCCGCACAGCGGGTGACCGACACGATCAAAGAATCCGATGGCGGGACACGCGTAGCGAAGCACATCGATCGGGCGAGGTTATGGGCGGTGCAGACGCCGCAGGCCTTTCGGCTGGACGTGATCCGTCGCGCGCTGGCCGCCGTGCGTGGGCGTGGCGTGCTGGTGACAGATGACACGGCGGCGTGCGAATTGATCGGCCAGCCGGTGGCGTTGGTGGAGAGCAAGGAGCCGAATCCGAAGGCCACTTCACCGGCGGATTTGCCTTACTTGGAGCTGTTGCTCAAAAGAATGAACGGCTGAACCGGGCGGCCAGTCCACTCTTCGGCAGGCGGGCAGCCCTCGCTTGCCAAGCGTTTGAACGGCTCTTACTGTCGGCTCCACGGTTATTATGAAGCGACGTTTCTTCCTCGGTCTGCTGGTGGCCGTGCTCGGCCTGAACCTCTTGTTCGGCACGCGGCTTTATCTCTCCCACGCCGAGACGGCGCAGAAGGAGAACGCCTACGAAAACATCGAGCTGTTCACCCGCGTGCTGGAAACCATCCGGCAGAACTACGTGGACGGCGGGAAGATTTCCTACCAGCAACTCGTCCACGCAGCGCTCAAGGGCATGGTCAGCTCGCTCGATCCGCACAGCGAATTCATGGAGCCGCGCAAGTATGAGGACATGCGCAAGGACACGGAAGGCGTCTTCGGCGGCGTGGGCATCGTGCTGGGCGTGCGGACGAACAGCGCGGGTAAAGGCATGACGCTCACCGTCTCCGAGACGATGGAGGACACGCCGGCCAGCCGGGGCGGCATCACAGCGGGAGACCGCATCATCAAGATCAACGGTCAGTCCACTGAGAAGTTCAACCTGGAGGATGCCGTGCGCCGTTTGCGGGGCAAAAAGGACACCGAAGTGACTGTCACCATTTTCCGGCCCGCCACCGAGCAGGAGATCGAGATCAAGCTCGTGCGCGATGTCATCAAGGTAGCCAGCGTGCGGGATCAAAACGGGCGCGGCGAATATCCGCTGGACGAAAACAAGATCGGCTACGCGCGGCTACGGCAGTTCGGCGAGAAGACGGCGGATGAATTGGAAAGCGCCCTGATCAAGATGGAGCGCGCCGGCATGAAGGGCTTCATCATGGACCTGCGCGACAATCCGGGTGGCCTGCTCGATCAGGCGGTGAAGGTTTCCGAAAAGTTCCTTCCGCGCGGACAACTGGTCGTCTCCACCGAGGCGCGCACGCAGTCCGACAGCTCCACCTATAAGGCTTCCGGACTGAAGTCCCGTCCCTCGCTCCCGGTGGTGATCCTCGTCAACGGCGGCAGCGCCAGCGCGTCGGAAATTGTCGCCGGCTGCTTGCAGGATTTGAAACGCGCAGTGGTGCTGGGCGAGCAGAGCTTCGGCAAGGGCTCCGTGCAAAGCATCCTGCCCCTCTCGGACGGCGCGGCGCTGCGGCTGACGACGGCGAAGTATTACACGCCGAGCCACAAGGTGATCCACGAGAAGGGTATCACGCCCGATGTCGTGGTGACGATGAGCGCTGAGGAAGAGCGCTACCTGGCCATCAAGCGCTCGGGTGCCCCGCTCGACGCGCTGGACGAAAAGGAGCGCACCTTGGTGAACAAAGCGCGCGACCCGCAGCTCGACCGGGCCACCGACATGCTCAAGGGCATCCTCCTTTACGACAAGCAGGGCAAGCCAGCGGGCAAGGTGGCCCAGACCGTGGAGCCGGCGAAGAAATAGCCGCGGTGCTCCTCGCCCTCGAATCCTCCTGTGACGAAACCAGCGTCGCCGTCATCCGCGACGGTCATGTGCTGGCCAACGTCGTCTCCTCGCAAATCAAACTGCACGCCGAATACGGGGGCGTCGTCCCGGAACTGGCGACGCGCGAGCATCTGCGCAATTTGCTGCCGGTCGCGCGGGCGGCGCTTCAGGGCGCGAACGTAAGTCCGCCGCAACTTGAAGCGATCGCCGCCACGCTCGGCCCCGGCCTGCCGCAGGCGTTGATGATCGGCGCGCGGGCGGCGCAGGCGATGGCATTCGCGTTGCACAAACCGTTCTTCGGCATTCACCATCACGAGGCGCACCTCTACTCGCCGTGGATTACCGGCCAGCCGCCGGTTGCAGACTTCGCCAGCTTTCAGCCAAACGTTTCGCTCATCGTCAGCGGCGGGCACACGATGCTGGTGTTTGTGGAGTCAGAACTGAAACACCACCTGCTCGGCAGCACGGTGGATGACGCGGCGGGAGAGTGCTTCGACAAGACGGCCAAACTCATGGGCCTGCCGTATCCCGGTGGACCGGAGCTGGATGCCCTCGCCGAGCAGGGCGACCCGAACGCATTTGATTTTCCGCGCCCGATGATCCGTGACTTGCACGATGACTTCAGCTTCAGCGGGCTGAAAACTTCGGTGCGCTATTTCCTGCGGGATCAGCCGTTCATCCTCGACGATGGGAACCGCGTGCGTGATCTCTGCGCGAGTGTGCGGGCGGCCATCGTGGATGTCCTAGTGACGAAAACCGTGCGCGCGGCGAAGCGGATGGGCGTGAAGTGCGTGACCGCGTCCGGCGGAGTGACGTGCAATCGCGGCTTGCGCAAGCAACTCACCACAGCCTGCGCCCAAGCGGGGCTGAAGCTGCGGCTGGCCGAGAAATCTCTGTGCACCGACAACGCCGCGATGGTAGGCATCCTCGCCGAACGGAAACTGAAGCACGGCCTCGCGCCAACTTCGCTGGATGAGGAAGTGAAACCGAACTGGCCGCTGGTTTCCAATTCCCTGAAACCAAGCCCGAACTAGCGGGACGTAAATACGCCCTGGCCCGTCGAGTTCACAGTGGCGCCGTTAGCCAGCTTGTAGGAAAAGGTGATCGCTCCTGTGGTGGGTTTGACGGTGAGCGTGACGGCGGGTCCGGAAGCGAGATTCCCCGTGCAGACAACCGAGCCCGTGCTGGTGGTTATCTTGGTTATGGTGAAGGGATAGTTGTAAGAGGTCTTGGTGCGGGTGTTGTATCCGAGCAGCGCACCCGTCCCTGTCATTCCTGTCCGGCCGCTGGTGCAAGTCAGTGTGACATATGAGCCGACGTTCTCCCCTCCCGTCAGCTTGGCTGACAAACTGATCTTGCTCACCGTCTCTGCCGCAGCAGTTTGGCCAATGAAAGTGGCGAGGACGAGCAGGGCGACAAAAAAGCGGACGGTTGTTTGGGTGAGTTGGCTGATGGCGTTCATAGAATGATGTTTTTAAGTTTCTGCGTGACACCACCTTTATGCAGTTTTCTTCCTGCGACCCACAATACCGACCAACACCTAAGGCAATTGCGTAGGGGTTTCCACGCAGATCCATCATCCCGTTCCCGACGGATTGGGTCAGCGCGCCGCCTGCTTGACCGGCTTGGTCTCGATGCGATATAGCGCAGCGTCCGTGCGTAGGAACAGCGCGTGATCCACGGCGGCCAGCGAGGCGAAGATTTTGCCGGACAATTGGTTCTTCTCGAGCACGGCAAAGGTTTTGCCCGGTTTCACCACGGTGGTGAGTCCCTCTCGGTTGTGCAGGTAGATCTTCCCGTCGGCATACGTCGGAGACGCACTGAAGTTTCCGCCAAGGCGCTCGCGGTAATGTTCGGTGCCGGTCTTCGCATCGAGGCATGTGAGCATGCCGCCGTCGTTGACAAAGTAGAGCTCGTCGCCAACCAGCAAGGGCGAGGGCATCGTGGGCGCGCCCTTTTCATAGCGCCATGCGATCTCGGGCTTTTCCACGCCTTGATATTTCACGGCGAGCAATTGCGCCTTCATGAAGCCGGTGCTCATGTAGATCATCCCGTGGCCGACCACGGGCCGGGGCGTGAGCGAGAAACCCAACTGGCCATACTTCACGCGCCACAGTTCGACGCCCTTTTCGTCGTAGCTGTAAAGCCAGTCGGACGCGGGGGAGACGAGTTGTTCCTTGCCGTTGATCGTGACCACGAGCGGCGTGCCGTAGGATTTGCGCAATTGCGGGTCCTTGTTCATCTCGCCGGAGCGCGCCGTTTTCCAAGCCAGCTTGCCGGTGCGGGCATCCAGCGCGGCGATGAACTGGGCATCGCTGCCGTCGAGGTGGAAGACCAACAGGTTCTTCCACAGCACCGGCGAGCCGCCGGGGCCGTTCTCGTGCATGACGACGAGGTCGGTATTGCTCCAGAGAACTTTACCGGTGCGGGTGTCGAGGCACACGTTGCCCATCGCGCCGAAATGACAATAGAGCCGGCCGTCCGCGATGACGGGCGTGCAGGACGCGTAGCTGTTCAGCGCGTGAACCCACTGCGGCTCGCGGGCGGTGAGGAGCGGGAGATCATGCAGTAGCTTGCCGCTGTCGCGATCCACGCACAGTGCGCGGAACTCCACCTTTTCCAACAGCGTGAGCGGCTGGTTGCCGGTGTTGGCCTTGAGCCGGCGGTCGGCGTCCTCCTTCTTCGCGGGAGTTTCAAGGGCGGTGGTGAGCCAGATGTGTTTGCCCTCGACGACGGGGGACGACCATGCGCGGCCAGGCAGCTCGGTTTTCCATGTCACGTTCTGCGTCTCGCTCCAGACGGTGGGCAGGCCGGTGGCGTTGGCGTGTCCCTGGCCACCGGGACCGCGCCACTCGGGCCATTCAGCGGCGGTGAGCGAATTGGAAACGAGTGCCAAGACGGCGGCGAAGAGCAGTCGGGTTGAGTTCATGCGTTTGACGGCAGGTAGAAAGACGGATTGCCGCCGGATGTCAATTCAACCGTGCCTCCCGTGCTGACTCTTGCTGCCAATCTTAATCTTGCCCCCTCGGCGGCTGCCGCGTTTCATCGCGGGCATGAAATCCGTTTCGCTCGCCGTTCTCGCCGCATTCACCCTCAGCGCCGCGCCGCTCCTCGCCGCGCCCGGCGAGCCGATTCGGCTCTGGCCCAAGGATGCGCCCGGCGAGAATGGCAACATCGGCGAGGAGAAGGACACGTCTGGTCCCAAGAGCGGCCTCGTTGCCGGCAAGCCGCTTATCCGCCTAGGCAATGTCTCGCAGCCAACGATCACGGTCTATCGGCCCGCGAAGGAGAAAGACACCGGCGCATCCGTCGTCATCTGCCCAGGCGGCGGCTACAGCATCCTTGCCTATGATCTCGAAGGCTCCGAAGTCTGTGAATGGCTCAACTCCATCGGCGTCACCGGCGTGCTGCTCAAGTATCGCGTGCCGAAGCGCGCCGGGGTGGAGAAGCACACGGCCGCCTTGCAGGACGCGCAACGCGCCATCGGCCTGGTGCGTGCGCGGGCCGGAGAATTCGGCGTGGACCCCAAACGCATTGGCATCTTGGGCTTCTCGGCGGGTGGGCACCTCGCGGCGGCGGCCTCGAATAATTACGAGAAGCGCACTTACGAAGCAGTGGATGACGCGGACAAGGTGAGCTGCCGGCCGGATTTCTCGATCTTGATTTACCCTGCCTATCTCACGGTAAAGGACAAGGACGATGCGATTGCCCCCGAGCTGCCCATCACTGCGAACACACCGCAGACCTTCCTAACCATGACCGAGGATGACGGCGTGCGCGTGGAAGGGCCGCTGTTCTACTACCTCGCGCTCAAGAAGGTGAAAGTCCCCGCCGAGATGCACCTGTATCCGACCGGCGGGCACGGCTACGGCCTGCGCCCGAGTCAGCACACAGTCACGACGTGGCCCAAACGGGCGGAGGAGTGGATGCGGGTGCGCGGCCTGCTGACCGCGACGAAGTAAGGCGGAAGCAGACTCCAGCCGGCGGCACGTCACTTCTTGTGCGCCTGCTCGTAGTGCTTCTTGAGCAGGTCCTCGCCGAAGTCGTTGGTGAAATCGCGCCAGACGGCGTGGACGTGGTTCGCGTTGTTCTGCGTGTTGTCGTATTCGAGCAAGAAGGTCGGGCCCTGCACGCGATAGTAATGTCCCTCGCCGCGTTCCAGACCGCCGGCCCAAGCGAAGGCGACTTTGTCCCAGCCGGCCTTGTCAACTTTCGCGAGGTCTGACTTCGCCACGTCGGGGCGGACACGGTTGGCATACTCGGCGACGATTTTCTTGAGCAACTGCTTCTGCGCGTCATTGAGTTTGGCGTAGGCGATGCCGTCGGGTTCGAGGCGCTTGGCCACGCGATCCGCGCCGGTTATGATGTCCTTGGGCGCGGTCTTATCGTAAACGCCCACGACGCGTTGCTCGGCAGAGAGTGATTTCACCAGCTCGCGGCCGAGGTCTTCTTCCACACCCAGCACGCGCAGGCCTTTCTTTGGTCCCTCGCGCACTTCGGCGGGATTCGTGCCCATGAAGGAAGGCACGGCGGCGATTTCCTTGCCGTCCACAATGGTGAAACTCAGCGACATGTGGTGCCCCTCGAACCGCCACGCCCACGTGCCCTTGGCGTCCGGTTTGCCGTAAATGCTGACGAAGTATTTGATCGGGTTGCGGTCCACCTTGCCGTTCTTCTCGAGCTCGCGCAGCACGCTCTCCAAGCCCATGATGCTCGTCGCTTTTTCGTAGCCGTGCTCGCTCATCGCGGATTGGAGCATCGCCAGCGCTAGCTTGCGCTGATCCTCGGTCATCTCGGTCATGGGCAGCCCCTTGCGGCCAAACGTCACCATTTCCGTGGGGATGAAATGCCACGCCTGCCGGGCGTCGGCTTTGAGGTCGGCGTAGTGCGCCTTTTCCTTCTGCTCGGGTTTGAGGGTGGCGAGGAACTTGTTCGCCGCAGCCGTCATCGCCTCGGCGGCGGGATGGGCGTGCAACGAAAGGGAGAACGCGAACCCGGCGGCCAGCAAGGCGGCCCGGTGAAGAAACGGACGTGTAATCATGCGGGGAGTCAAAACGAGCGACGCGGGAAAACAAAGCAAAATTCCCATCACCGGCTCCCGTCTCAATCATTTCGAATCAGGAAAGCAGGAACAGAGGAAGGAACTCTGGTGGCCCCACCGCCGCTATTTTCCTGCCTGCCTGCCTGCCTGATTCGATATGGCCGGGAAATAATTCGTGATTGCAATCACCCGATGGACCCGGCAATTTCCCGCCTCTGTTTTTTGCAGGAAATGACTGCCAAAGAAGAGCCGATTACGTTCACCGGCACCGTGACTCAGGTGTTGCCGGGCACCATGTTCCGTGTCGCCTTGCCCAACGGACACGAAGTCCTCGCCCATATTTCCGGCAAGATGCGCAAGAACTTCATCCGCATCAGCGTGGGCGACAAGGTCGAGGCCGAGATGTCCCCCTACGATCTGAGCAAGGCCCGCATCATCTTCCGGCACCGGTGAGGTTGCGGCCGCCCTAGTTTCCCAGCGCGGGTTCACCGCCCGCGCTTTTTTATTTTGCCGGCGCAGACGCGACGGTTTCCGCCACGAGCCAAGCGATGATGGCCTTCTGCGTGTGTAAGCGGTTCTCTGCCTGGTCGAAGATCGTCCCCGCGTGTGCCTCGAAGGTCTCCGCGTCAATCTCCTTGCCACGATACGCCGGCAGGCAATGCATGACCTGAGCCTGGGGCTTGGCCAGCTTCACAAGGTTCGCGTTGATCTGGTAACCGCCCAAGACCTTGATGCGTTCGGCAGCTTCAGCTTCTTTACCCATCGAGACCCAGACGTCGGTGTAGAGCAGATCGGCCCCCGTGGCGGCAGCTTGGAGGTCGGCGGTGAGCACGATGCGCCCGCCGGTGGATGGCAGAGTGCCTTGAATCACCTCGCCCGTCGGGGACGGCTGCGCGTGGACGTGCGTGCAGCCCGCGCGCTCCAGCAGCGCGAGCGGCGGTTGAAACTGCTTTGGCGCGGCGATGCGCAGTTCGAAGCCCAGCTTCGCGGCGGCGAAGACCCAGCTTGCGGGGACGTTGCACGCGCCATCGCCGACGAACGTCACGATCTTGCCGCGGATGGAACCCTGCTTCTCCTGAAATGTAAAAATGTCCGTGAGGATCTGGCAGGGATGCTCTTCGTCGGTCAGGGCGTTGATTGTCGGGATGTTGGCATAGCGCGCGAACTCCTCAACATCCGCCTGCGCAAAGGTGCGGAAGACCACGCCGTGGACCATGCGGCCCAGCACGCGCGCCGTGTCCTTGATCGGCTCGCCGCGCCCGAGCTGGATGTCGCCCGCGTTGAGAAACATCACGTTCGCGCCCAGCTCGCGCAGGCCGACCTCGAAGGAGACCCGCGTGCGCGTGGAAGACTTGGCGAAGAGCAATGCCCACGTCTTGCCCGCGAGAGGCATGGATGTGCTGTGACCTCGCTGGCGCTTCACGATGGCGGTCGCCGCCAAGATGTTTTCCATGTCCGCGCGGGACATGCTTTCAATGCTCAACAGGTGTCTCATGGCCGTGAGAAAGCGCGGAGTGTAGGCACGGCGGGACGAAGTGCAAAAACTTTCTGAACGATGCTGAACTTTTCCCCACCCATGTGCCCGCTGCGCAGCGACGGGTTGTCGGGTTGGCCAGAGCAAGGGTAGCATCGCGGCGGATGAACGATTTTGAGCAGCGGTTCGGCGGCATCGCACGACTGGTCGGCGCGGCAGGACTGGCACGGTTGCGCGCCGCGCACGTGTGCGTGGTCGGGATCGGCGGGGTCGGTGCGTGGACGGTGGAGGCACTGGCGCGCTCGGGGGTGGGAGCGCTGACCTTGATCGACCTGGATGAGATTTGCGTGACGAACATCAACCGCCAAATCCACGCGCTCGATGGCACGATCGGTCGCGCAAAGGTGGAGGTGATGGCGGAGCGCGTGCGGCAGATCAATCCGGAGTGCCGGGTAACTGCGGCCGGGGAATTTTTCACGGAGGCGAATGCCGAGCGGTTGCTCGCGCCTCGCTTCGACGGCGTGGTGGATGCGATTGATGCGGTGGCGAACAAGTGCCGGTTACTGGCCTTGTGCCGGGCGCAGAATCTGCCGGTGATCGCCTGCGGCGCAGCCGGCGGGCGGCTGGACGCGACGGCGGTGCGCGTGGCGGATCTCGCGGACGTGACGCACGACCGGCTGCTGGCGGAGGTGCGGAAGCGGCTGCGGAAGGAGCACGGATTCCCGGCGACCGGCAAGAAGCTGGATGTCGCGTGTGTGTTCTCGCCGGAGCCGCCCGTCGCAGCGGAACCTCCCGAGTGCGCGACGCCAGGGGAGACGCCGCGGCTGAACTGTGAGTGGGGCTACGGCTCGGCGACGTTTGTGACCGGGGCGTTTGGTTTCGCGGCGGCAGGCTGGGTGATGCGGAAGATCGCTGCCGGTTGACCGCCAAGCTGAACCCGGCAAAGCTTCGTCATGATCAAGCTCTCCTCCGCCCAGATCAAGACCTCGCTCGCTGATGTCCCCGCGTGGCACCGCAAGGCATCCGTCATTGCGCGCACCTTCGAGTTCAAGGACTTCGTCGCAGCGATGAAGTTTGTGAACGCCGTCGCCAAGGCGGCTGAGCGGGCGTGGCATCACCCGGACATCGACATTCGCTGGAACAAAGTGACGCTTGCGTTGACGACGCACGACGCCGGCGGCCTGACAGGGAAGGATTTCGCGCTCGCGGCGAAGTTTGACGCGCTGGCGGGCCGATAGAAACGTTGGCTCTGGTCCACTCTTGGCAGAATCCGCTTCGCCGCGCACACTGCCGACACAGTTAATTGCCACGCATGCCCCGCCCCAACATCACGGTCGAGCAGTTCTACACGGATCACTCCGCGAAGCTGGACCTCAAGCTTCTCGGCGGGGCCATTGGTCTCAAGCACATCATCCGCGAGCCCACGGTGAACCGGCCCGGCCTCGCGCTGGCCGGGCACACAAAGTATTTCGCACGCCACCGCTTGCAGGTCATGGGCCACGCGGAGGTGACGTTTCTCAAGGCACTGCCACGGGAGGAACGCGTGAAACGCTACGAATTGATCTTTGGTTACCGGCTGCCCTGCATCGTCTTCTGTCGTGATCTCGCGCCGGACCGCGAGTGCCTCCGCATCGCCGAGCGGAAGAACATCCCGGTGTTCCAGTCATCGCTCATCACGATGAAGTTCATCAATCTCGCCACGCTCGCGCTGGAGCAGCTTTTCGCCCCGCGCGGCAGTGAAATGGGCAGCATGGTGGACATCCACGGCGTCGGCGTGCTTATCCGGGGCGACAGCGGCATCGGCAAGAGCGAGAGCATCCTGGCGCTCATCGAGCGCGGCTACAGCCTCGTGGCGGACGACATGACACGGGTCACGTTGGTGGACGGGCGCGAAGTGGTGGGCACCAGCTCCGACCTGACGCGCAACCACATGGAGATCCGCGGCATCGGCATCGTGAACGTCGCCGCGATGTTCGGTGCGAAAAGCATCCGCAGCGAGAAGCGCATCGACCTCATCGTCACCCTCAAGGCTTGGGACGAGGTGAAGGATGTGGACCGGCTCGGCATGGAGGAGGAACATCAGGAAATCCTCGGCATCCGCATCCCGCACATGACCATCCCCGTGCGCCCCGGCCGCGATCTGGCGCGCCTCATCGAGGTGGCCGCGTTGCACGCCAAGCTCCGCCGCTCCGGCTTGAACCCGGCCCGAGAACTTAACGAACGGCTCATGGCCCAGATGGCCGCGGCCCCGCGTGGCTTGTAAAAACAGGCTTTCAAATGCAGCCGTCCCAACTCAAAGTCCATCCCAGATGAGCGCAGCGAAGGACAACACCAGCAGCGGCGTGATCACGCGCGAGCTGGTGGTGGGCAACAAGGTCGGCATCCATGCCCGGCCGGCCGCCATGTTCGTCAAGATTGCCAGCCGATACAGTTGCGACATCTTCCTCGAAAAGGACGGCGAAAAGATCAACGGCAAGAGCATCATGGGCCTGCTCATGCTCGCCGCCGGCCCCGGCAGCAAGCTCACGCTCGAAGCCACCGGCAAAGATGCCGCGCAAGCCACCGCCGAGATCGAGGATTTGTTTCATCGCAAGTTCGACGAGGAGTGACCGGGTGCCGGGTCCACCGCCCGCATCGTCGTCGCTCCGAAAACTCGGTAACCTCCGCCGCGACTCGCCTCATGCACTGGCAGCATGAATTCATCCGCCGCCACCTGCCCCCAATGCCGCGCGCCGCTTCCCGCTGACGCGCCGCACGGGCTTTGCCCCGCCTGCCTCCTCGCCGCCGTCGCCGCGCCTACCGAGGTGGACGCCTCGAAACTCGCCGCGCCTGCGCCCGCACTCGCCGCCGTCGCCGCCGCCTTCCCGCAACTCGAAATCCTCGAACTCATCGGCCGCGGCGGCATGGGCGTCGTCTACAAGGCACGCCAGAAATCCCTCAACCGCCTCGTCGCCCTCAAACTACTCGCCCCCGAGCGCGTCACCGATGCCGGTTTCGCCGACCGCTTCGCCCGCGAAGCCCAGGCCCTCGCCCGCCTCAGCCACCCAAACATCGTCACCATCCACGACTTCGGCACCACGGCCCCTCCCCATTCCCTATTACCCATTTCCCATTCCACGTTCTTCTACCTCCTGATGGAATTCGTGGACGGCGTGAACCTGCGCCAAGCGATGAAGGCCGGTCGTTTCACCCCCGAGCAAGCCCTCGCCATCGTCCCGCCCGTCTGCGAAGCCCTCCAATACGCCCACGACCACGGCATCGTCCACCGCGACATCAAGCCCGAGAACCTGCTGCTGGACAAAGCGGGGCGCATCAAAATTGCCGACTTCGGCATCGCGAAGATGCTCAGTGAAGGGGACACTCCTGTCCCCACGCTCCCGTTCGCCGCACTCTCTGACGCGGCCACTCAACTGGGGGACAAGAGTGTCCCCCTCACCGCCGCCGGCACGCCCCAATACATGGCCCCCGAGCAGCGCGCCCACCAGCGCACCGACCACCGCGCGGACATCTACAGCCTCGGCGTCGTCCTCTACGAACTCCTCACCGGCGAACTCCCCGCCGCCCAACTCCAGCCCCCCTCCCGCAAAGTCCAAATCGACGTGCGCCTCGATGAAA
Organism: Pseudomonadota bacterium; assembly: GCA_009922615.1. Lineage (GTDB taxonomy): Bacteria > Verrucomicrobiota > Verrucomicrobiia > Limisphaerales > SXTU01 > SXTU01. Next base: position 6,666 of record RFVF01000074.1, on the reverse strand, counting down.
TCGTCCTGCGCGCTTTGGAGGCGAAGCCCGAGTTGCGCTACCAGACGGCCGGGGAATTTCGCACGCAGGTGGAGACGGTCGTTTCAACTCCGGGCAACGCTCGGCGTGCGGAGCCTTCATCTCCCTCCGCGCCCACCCCGTTCCCCAAGACTGCAAGCGCCTACGTCAGCACGCCTGAGTGGCTCTCCAGCGCGCAGGGCAAGTTCTGGGTCTATTCCGGCAAAGGCACCCTCGTGCTCACGCGCGACCATCTCGCCTTCACCGACGCCCGGACCGGCGCGCCCACCAGCATCCCGCTCGCTGCCATTCGCAGCGTGAGCCTCGGCAACTACCCGTGGCTCGCCAAGCCCATTCCGCTGCATTACCTCGACGTGATTTGGGACGAAGCCGGGCAGCCACGCCGCCTGTTCTTCACCCCCAACCAAGGCGCGTTCCTGCCCGTGTGGGAGACCAATCAATTCGTCCTCGACTGGCACCAAGCCCTCCGCGCCGCCGTCACCGCCGCAACGGGCAAGGCCCCGGCGGAGCCGCCCGCGCCTCCGCACCGCCCCGCCGCCCGCGAGCTTGTCACAATGGGCCTCCTCTTCGGCCTGCCAGTGCTCCTCATCGGCGTCATTTTTTTCCACCTCAAAGGAGTGATCGCTCACGCGGAACCGGTCTGGCCCGCCGACGGATTCATCCCGTCACTCATCAGCCTGATCATCGGGTTTCCGTTCCTCACTCTCTACTTGCTGCCGCGTTGGGGCCGCACTCCCAGAGGTCCGCAGTCCGCCGCCGCCCCGCACAAACCTCCACTCTGGCCGAAGCTCGCACTGGCCGCGTTTTGCGCGCCGCTGCTGGTCCACCTCTTGATGCTATCAACGGGCCAAGTTCCACCCGAGCCGGAGCACGAGGTCGGGCGGCTCATCTTCAGCTTTCCCGGAACCTTCATCCTCGCCGCGCTGGCAGGAACGGGCCTGTGGCTCCGGCACCGACGGGCAGACCCGTCCCGCCACAAGCCATCCCGCATTCGCCATCCCGGCCTGCTGATGTTGCTGATCCCCGTGGTGATCTTCGGCGGCTTGGGCGTGAAATTCCTCTACGAAGCCAGCTCCCCCGCGGGCCTGACCGGCATTCGGGTCGAGCCCGTCGGCGTAAGCAACAACATCGTCTTCGTGGACGTGACCACCGAGGTCGGACGCGGCAATGCGGAACTGCGCGTCAGCTTCACCGGCCCGAAGTTGCCGCGCGAAGCGGAAGCCACGCTGACCGATGCCGGCTTCCCGCCCTTCGCCCGCACCTTTGTCCCGCCGACGCCCTTCGCGGGCAACCAGCCGTGGCGCATCCTTTCCCCCCGGTCGCCAAACCATCCGGCTCGGCTTCGTGCTGCTGGACGCCGCGCTGGCCAAGCAAGCCTTCGCCCATCTCCTGCCCATTCATCCGCCGCCCGCCACGCTCGATCGCGCTTTTGATGGCACCGTCTTTGTGATGAGTGAACGCGGCATCGATTATCGCGCTTCGTTGCAGGCTGGTCGGCCCATCGGCTCGGCGGACACCAACTGGGTCACCGCCTCTGTTTCGGGCAGCGACAGCGAATCGTTCGTGAACCTGACCTGGGAAATCCAAGCCTCCCAGCCCAGCACGGCGCACTTCAAACGCGAGGGGACTCACACGACCTCGTCGCTTCAACTTGATGCGGAGTCGAAGCTCTACCGCGTCCCCGTCCGCCTCGAACTGACGAAAGTCAGCACGAACCGCGTCCTGCTCGTCACCACGGCGGGCGGCGCTAAGACCAGCCAGGAACTGACCGCCAATTTCCGCACGTTGTCTGAAGAGCTGCGCCGCGCGCGCAACCAGAGCTTCAAGACTGTGCACGGCGCGGTCATCGAGTTGTGCGAAGTGCAAGGCCAGCCCTTCACCGTGCAAGTGGACGCCGCCGGGCCGCGCCCCGAATCCACGCGCCAGCCGACGGCGAGGCAATACGGCTTCGGGAACACGCCGGACTTCCCCGTCTGGACGATCATGGCGGGAATCGTGGTCTTGGGCGTCGTGATTGGCGGCTTCGTGATGCTCGTGGTGCTTCTGCGCAAAGGCGGGGAAGCCCGGCGGAAACAAATCGTCTTCGCGTGCGTGGCGATGCAATTCATCGTCCTCTCGTTGCTGGGCGTAAGGTATCTCAATTCGCGCTGGGAGGATGCGCATTGGCACGCTGACCGGGTTCAGTGGGGAGGCGACAGCACCAACGCCGCCGGGGTGTTGCGCATCGCCGAGGTGAAGCGCGAGGGGCGCGTCGTCCTCTTCCGCATCGCGTGCGAGTCCGGCCAACTGCCGGTGAATTTTCAGGTCAGTTACAGCGGGCAGGAGATTGAGCCACTGCCAGCAGCGGAGGCCGCTCCGGGCGTCACGGCGCTGTTTGCGCCCGCCACTGTTAACCTCCCGCCGGGCTATTCAGGCTTGACGCTGGTCGGCACCCGCTGGGAGCGACGCATGGAAAAGCTCACGTTGCAAAAGCCCGGTGAGATCACACTCGGCTTCGTGCTGCCCGACGAGGCGCGGGCCGAGATGGCCGTGCAGCAGGCGCGGGAAATCTATCCACCTGGGCGACTCTGCCATCCCCCTGAGTCCACCACGCTGGTTCTGTTCTCACAGATCCGTAACGCCGGTGAAAATAATCGGGAGTCGCTGGACGCATGGCTGATCGTGGATTTCGCCGCTACCCCGGTGCGGCCCGCGCCCGCCACGAGCAAAACATCTGCGCTCAGTTTCGGCCCGGTGGTGGAGCGGATAATATGGCCTTTTGACAAAAACCCCTCCCAAGCCTGTTTAGACATGGGCAGCGGTGAGTTTCGTTCCCCGCCCGCAGCCATTGCCGACGGCATTCGACTGCTGGCTGATAATAATGGCCAGCCCTTCAGCGACCTCAACGGTGCGGGAGATGAGCGGCACGGCTGGCTGAAAACCAGCGGTGTCGATTTGATCGGTGGGCTTGGTCGTGATAGTCACGCGAAATTCAAATACATCGGTCAGCCACCGCACTATGAAACTGGGTGGACTTCCTTTGACCGCGCCGATCCGGCAAAGGTCGTTCAAGAGTTGCAGGCGTCGCCGTTTGCGGCGGGCGACAAGCCCAACCTGCCAGCGATCTATATCAACGACATCAATCCGCAACTAGAGTCGGTCAAGAAGGCGAAATTCATCCTGTTCCGAACCCATGATGGCGACGCAGGCATCCTGCAAGTGCTCGGCGAAAATCAAAATCCGCCCGGCGTAAAAATCCGCTACAAGCTGGTGCAAAACCAGGTGACGACGGCCACTCCTGTCAGCATGCCTCCTGTCGCTCCGTCGCTCGCCCGTGGCCCGCGTTTGCAATTCCGACTGATCGCCGAGACCAATGATCCCAGTGCCGAGTTACTGGCTGACCACCGGGGCAAGCAACAGTTCCGGGTGCGCCGCGAGATCCTGCTCGACGATGCCTCCGTTGCCGAAACCAAGGTCAACGACGAAGGGCCAAACCCTATAATTGACGTGACGTTCTCGGCAGTCGGCGGCAAGCGATTCGCCGAAATCACCAGCGCGAATCGCGGCAAACAACTGGTGGTGATTTTCGATGGCAAAGTGTTCTTCGCACCGGTGATTCAACAATCCGTCACCGCTGGCCACGCGCAGATCGCCGGCAACTTCACTCTAGCCGAGGCGAGGGCGATTAAGCAGGCGTTGATGGCCAAGGCCGTGCCGCGCTTCAGGGCCCTCATCGCGTGCTTCAACGGCAAGCTCGATTCTGGCAGTGCATGCTCTAGCACCAACTTCCAACCGGACGGCACCATTCATCCCAAGGGCAAGCTGACCTGTGGCTATCCCGGAAAGGTGTCGGAGATCGAATGGGCTTTCGTAGAACAACGCGGCGACAAGGACGCATACCAGTTCACGCGCCGATTCCCTGCCGACACCGCTGCCACCGCCACGACCACGAAGATCATCGAGTTCAGTGACCGCCGGGTGGTGGTGTTTGAAGACGAATTCCAGGCAGTCGTGATAGGCCCCGCACTTTGACCTGTAAAATTTGAATGAAGTCACGCTACTCGGACCACGCGCGGCCCGCTCCCATCCCCCCATGACCAGCGATGGCAACTCCGTCGTCGGCAGCTCGGCCTTCGTCACCACCCACTGGACGCGCGTGCTGTCGGCGCGCGGGGATTCGGCGGAGTCGCGCGCGGCGCTGGGGGAGTTGTGCGAGATTTATTACGACGCGGTGCTGGCTTTCCTCCGGCGCTCGGGGCGCTCCGAGGACGCGGCGCGCGAGCTGACGCAGGAGTTTTTCGCGCGGTTGCTGGCGCGGCCGGGGCTGGACGCGGTGCGGCCGGAGCGTGGGCGGTTCCGGTCGTTCCTGCTCGGCGCGGTCAAACATTTCCTCGCGGATGCGCAGGATCGCGCGCACGCGGCCAAGCGCGGCGGCGGCGCGGTGCCGATGCCGCTGGCGGCGGAGACAGAGAACTCGCCGGGGTTGGAAGTGGCGGATGCCGCCGCGCCGGACCCGGAGCGTGAGTTCGATCGCCGGTGGGCGCTCTCGGTGCTGGCGCGAGCGCTGGGGGCGCTGGAGCGCGAGCAGGGCGAGGCCGGACAGGCGGGACCGTTTGCGGTGTTGAAGCCGTGGCTCACGGGCGACGCACCGGAGCAATCGCAGGCGGACGCGGCGCGTTCGCTTGGCACCACCGAGGGCGCGGTGAAAGTGGCGGTGCATCGGCTGCGGCTGCGGTTCCGTGCGCTGGTGAAGGCGGAGATCGCGCAGACGCTCACGGACGCGTCACAGGTGGAGGATGAACTGGCGTGTCTGCGCGCGGCGTTGGCCGGGCGGTGAGGATTCCGCCGACTTTGAACTTTGAAGATTGAAGCGGGCTTCGTAGCCTTCCCTCCGTGTCCGCACCTGACTTCAACATCAAATACGTCGCGCACCTCGCGCGGCTCAAGCTCACAGCCGAAGAGGAGGCGCAGCTCGGCGCGCAGCTCGGCAACATCCTTGGCTACATCGAGAAGCTCAAGGAAGTGGACGTGACCGGCGTCGAGCCGACCGCGCACGCGTTCCCGATGGCGAACGTCTTCCGTGCCGACGAAGTGCGTCCTGGCCTCTCGAACGACGATGCGCTCCGCAACGCCCCCAAGCGCGCCAGCGGCCTCTTCGTCGTGCCCAAGGTCGTCGAATAACCCACCGCTTCCTCCGCGCGTTTACGTTTTACGCCTCACGTCCTGTGCTCCACCGCCTCACCATCTCCGAACTCACCGCCCGCCTTGCCCGCCGCGAGGTCTCCGCCCGCGACGCCATGCAAGCGTGCCTCGACCAGGTCGCCCGCGTGGACGGCGAGATCAAGGCCTTCATCAGCCACAACCCCGCTGACGCCCTCGCCCAAGCCGACGCAGCGGATAAGGCCATCGCCGCCGGTGCCGACTTCTCGCAGCAACCACTCCTCGGCGTCCCCATCGCGCTCAAGGACGTGTTCGCCGTGCAAGGGCAACCCCTCAACTGCTGCTCCAAGATCCTCGGCAACTTCACCTCACCCTACGACGCCACCGTCGTGACGCGCCTGAAGGCCGCCGGGGCCATCATCTTCGGTCGCCTCAATATGGACGAGTTCGCCATGGGCAGCTCGACCGAGAACTCCGCCTTCCAGACCACGCGCAACCCCTGGGACACCTCGCGCATCCCGGGCGGTAGCTCCGGCGGCAGCGCGGCCGCCGTCGCGGCGGACGAATGCATCGCCTCGCTCGGCAGCGACACCGGCGGTTCCATCCGCCAGCCCGCCGCCCTCTGCGGCTGCGTTGGCCTCAAGCCCACCTATGGCCGTGTCTCGCGTTACGGACTCGTCGCCTTCGCCAGCTCGCTCGACCAGATCGGGCCCTTCACCAAGGACGTGCGCGACGCTGCCACCCTGCTCGAAGTCATCAGCGGCCACGACTCCCGCGACGCCACCAGCATCCCCCAACCCGTCCCGCGCTACACCCAGGCCCTCACCGGCGATATTAAGGGCCTCCGCCTTGGCCTGCCCCGGGAGTTCATGGTCGGCGGGCTCGACCCCGAGGTGAAACGCGCCGTGGACGCCGCCGTCACGCACCTGCAATCCCTCGGGGCCACCGTCCACGAAGTCTCCCTGCCCCACACCGACCACGACGTCGCGGTCTATTATATCATCGCCACCGCCGAGGCCTCCGCGAACCTCGCCCGCTTCGACGGCGTCCGCTATGGCGCGCGCGTGGAAGGTGCCGACCCCTTGGAGATGTATGGCAACACCCGCGGCGCCGGCTTCGGTGCGGAAGTGAAACGCCGTATTATACTCGGCACCTATGTCCTGAGCTCCGGCTACTACGACGCCTATTACCTGCGCGCCCAGAAGGTCCGCACCCTCATCCGGCAGGACTACCTGCGCGCCTTCGAGCAAGTGGACGCCATCATCACGCCCACCACCCCCACGCCCGCGTTCCGCCTCGGCGAGAAGTCCGGCGACCCGCTCCAGATGTATCTCTCGGACATCTTCACCATCGGCTGCAACCTCGCCGGCATCCCCGGCCTGAGCCTCCCCTGCGGCTTCGCCCCCAACGCGAAACCCCAAACTCCCAACTCCAAGCTCCCCATCGGCCTACAGCTTCTGGGCAAACCCTTCGGTGAGGAAACCCTCCTCCGCCTCGCGCACGCCTACG
>RFVF01000073.1 GCA_009922615.1 Pseudomonadota bacterium | reverse complement strand
CGCCTTCCGCCGCTTGCGGGAGGGCGAGGTCAAGGCCTTGAATGGTGAGGAAGCCTTGGTTCTCGGCGTTGACGGCGGCGTCGTAATCAGTGAGGGCGTTGTCGCGGGTCTGGGCGAGGCCACCGAGGGCGTTAGCCTGGGCGAGGAGCGCGGGAGCGTCTACGGCACCGACCTTCAGGCCGGGGAGGTATTGGGTGATGACCGCGACGGTTTGTCCGGTCCGGTTTTGGATAGCTTGATAGTATTCCATATGACGAGACGGGGTTGAGTTTTCCGAGGGACGAGTCGAATACGCCAAAGAAACGGCCCTTTGGCAAGCGGAAATGTGTATTCCGCGTCGGTAAATGGTTTCTACCCGGCGCCAAGTCATTTAGGGAGTGCGCCAAGTCATTTACCACCCCCGTCAGGTCATTTACCGGGGCCATCCAGTCATTTACCACCCGCACCAAGTCATTTCGGACCCCCGCCAAGTCATTTACACCCCCCAACAAGTCATTTAGGAGGCGCATTAAGTCATTTACGACCCCCAACAAGTCATTTCGCGTTTAGTGAATATGGGGCGTTTTTGCAGATTTTCGGTTTTGGAGGCGGAAAGTGGGACAGAATGGCGCACACCAGCTATGGGAGAGAACCCACTGCCCGCCTTGGCCGCGATTTCGGCCCTTGAACTGCGGTTGTGGCGCAGGCGTCCCCGCCTGCGGGTCCAAGGGGCGTCCCGCCCCGTTGCGCGAGTGCGCGGCGGCGGGACGCCGCGCGAACCCGCAGCCGGGACGGCTGCGCTACGCGGCACGCACTTCTGACTTTTGCCTTTCGGGCCGCGCGGGCATTCTCTCCCCAATGTCACTGGCACCGTTCATCGCCTGGCTGGGTGTGCTCGGCTTTGCGGCAGCCAGCTTTTTCTTCGCGCTGGCGGAAACGGCGCTGTTCTCGCTGGGCAAGTGGCGCGCGCGGCAACTGGCCGAGCGCTCGCCGGGGCAGGGTGGGTCCGTGGCGGCGCTGCTGAACGAGCCGCAGGATTTGCTCGCGACGATCGTGCTGGGCAACACGCTGGCCAACTCCGCGCTGGTAGCCATCGCGTTGTGGATGAGTCTGGATGTGAAGGGCGCGCATCTGGGGCTCACGCTGGTGGGGGCATTCCTGCTGATTCTGCTCGGGTGCGAGGTGGTGCCCAAGACGCTGGCGGTGCGGATGCCGGAGGCGTGGGCGTTGCGCGTGGCGGGGCCGATGACGTTGCTGGTGCGCGTGAGCCGTCCGCTGCGGCAGGTGGCGCAGCGGCTGAACGAGGGGTTGCTCCGCGTGGCGATTCCCAAGTCCATCAAGCCGATGGCCACGCTCACGGATGCGGATTACCAGGAGTTGATCGAGCTGGCCTTCCAGCAGGGCACGCTCGCGGCGTCGGAGAAGGAAATCATTTTGCAAATCATCCAGCTCGACCGGCGCACGGCCAAGGACGTGATGCGTCCGCGCGCGCGCATGGCGGCGATTCCCGATGACTTGCCGGTCGAGGAAATGATCGCGGCGGCGCGGCGGTTCGGGCATGAGCGGCTGCCGTTGTATGACGAGTCGCCGGACACGATCGTGGGCATTCTGAATTGTCGCGCGCTGCTGTTGGAGCCCAACGTCGATCTGGCGGACGCGATTGAGTTTCCGTCGTTCGTGCCGGAGAGCATGAACCTGTTGCAACTCCTGAGCGCGTTGCAGCGGCAGCGACGCGGGCTGGCGATTGTGATGGATGAGTTCGGCTCCACGGCCGGGTTGGTGACGATGGAGGACATCATCGAGGCCATCGTGGGTGAGTTGCGCAGCGAGGGCGAGGCGCCGGGATTCGTGATGGAGGAACTTGCCCCGGGCCGGTGGCGCGTGAACGGCACGATGCGGGTGGAGGATTTCCGGCGCGAGTATCCCGAGCTGGGCGACGTGCCCGGCGTGGACACAATGGGCGGCTTGCTCGTGGCGCTGAAGGAAGTGGTGCCGGCCATGGGTGAGTCAGTGGTCTTTGGCGGCGTGAAGCTCACAGCGCACGTGGCGGACGAGCGGCGTGTGCGCGAGGTGATGGTGGAACGGTTGAAAGGAGGCGCGTGATGGGGTGGGCGCTGTTCATTGCGGTGCTGGGGTTGTGCCTGGCGGTGTCGTTCGTCTTGTCCGGCATGGAGGCGGGCGTGCTGGGATTGAACCGGCTGCGCATCCGGAATCTGATGCGCAAGGGCGGCCGCCGGGCGCGGTTGCTGCACGGTTGGCTGGAGCAGCCGGAGAACTTTCTCTGGACGATTCTCGTCGGCAACACGCTGGCGAACTTCATCGCCGGCGGGCTGGTGGTGCATGCACTGCACCGACGGTTCAAGGATGCGCCTGGCTGGTTCGCGCTCTGGGTGCTGGTGATGGCGCTGCTGTTCTACGTGTGGTGCGAACTCCTGCCGAAGATGTTGTTCGGACGATTTCCGAACCGGCTCACGCTGCTGGTCGCGCCGTTTTTCCGGCTGCTGCATGTCGCGTTGCGCCCGTTGGTGAGCGTGACGACGACGTTGAGCGATGGGCTGCTGCGCTGGACGGGGGGACGCGTCTTCACCGGGCATTTGTTCGCGAACCGCGACGAGTTGCGCCGCTTGATGCAGGAGTCCGCGCAGGGCATGACCAGCGAGGAACGGGTGATGATCAACCGGGTGCTGGACTTGCAGAATCTCACCGTGCGTTCGATTGCCGTGCCGTGGGACAAGGTCGTGACGGTGGAGATTGGCACGCCGATGAAGCAGGTGATGGAGTTGTTCCGGCAGCGGCAGTTCACGCGGATGCCGGTGTGCGAGTCGCGCACCGGGCGGGCGCGTGTGGCGGGCGTGTTGAGCCTGCGCCGGCTGCTGTTCCAGACCGACGTGGATGAGCGCAAGCTGGCGGCGGACTATTTACAGCCGGCGCTCTATCTCGACGAGGGGTTGCGGCTGGAGGACGCCTTGCGAGCGATGCAACGGAGTGGCCAGCGGCTGGGCATCGTGCTGTCGCGGGAGCGGCGTGAACTGGGCGTCGTCAGTTTGGAGGACGTGTTGAAGGCCGTCTTCGGGGAGGTGAGCCTGTGAGCGGCGAGGAATTCTTTTTCATCGTGCTCAAAGTGCTGGCCGTGCTGGTGCTGGTGGCGTTGAACGGTTTCTTCGTGGCGGCGGAGTTCGCGCTGGTGAAGGTGCGGGACACGCAGCTGCAGCCGCTCATCGCACAGGGCAACCGCCGGGCGCGCATGGCGCAGCACATCCTGCACAACCTCGACGCTTATCTGAGCGCCGCGCAGCTCGGCATCACCTTGGCGAGCCTGGCGTTGGGGTGGATTGGGGAACCCATCTTCGAGGCCCTGCTGCGTCCCGTCTTCGGCTGGCTTAACTGGACTAGTGACGAGTGGCACAATGTGCGCGCAACGAGCGCGTTTGCGGTGGGCTTCTCCGTGATCACCTTCCTGCACATCGTGGCGGGGGAACAGGCGCCGAAGTCACTGGCGATCAAACGTCCGTTGGAGGGAGCGCTGTGGGTGGCTTATCCACTGCGCTGGTTTTACCTGCTGGCATTCCCGTTCATCTGGTTGCTCAACCACAGCGCGTTGTGGCTGCTGCAGCAGTTGGGGATGCCGACGGAAGTGGCCCATGAGGGAACGCATTCAGAAGAGGAGCTGCGGCTGATGATCGACGCGTCCCAGCAGCGGGCGGGCGGCTCGAAGCTGGGCCGTGAGATTGTGCTCAACGCGCTGGATCTGCGGCATCGCGTGGTGCGGGAAGTGATGCGCCCGCGCGCTGAGATCACGGTCTTGGACACGCAGGCGAGCATCGCTCAGTGTCTCGAAGTGGCGGAGAAGACGCGTTACTCGCGCTTTCCGTTGTGTGAGGCCGGTGATCTGGACCGGATGCTGGGGGTGATCCACATCAAGGAGCTTTACGCGCAACGGCTCAGGGCGCTCAGTGGCGCGGAACTCGTCGCGACGGTGCGCAAGTTGATCTATGTGCCGCCGACGGCCCGTCTGGAGGGGGTGTTGCAACGGTTCCTCGAGCGCAAACTTCACATGGCCATCGTGGTGGACGAATACGGTGGGACGGTCGGCCTCATTACGCTGGAGAACATCGTGGAGGAAGTGGTCGGCCAGATTCAGGACGAATTTGACCAGGAGAAGCCGCTCTTGAAAAAGATTGGCGAGCAAATCTGGGAAGTGGACGGCGCGCTGCCACTGCATGAGCTGGAGGAACTCGTGGGCGAGGCGCTGGCGGAGGAGGAAATCACCACCACCAGCGGGTTGGTGACCCGGCGGCTGGGCGGTTTTCCGAAGCCGGGTGATGGGGTGGAGTTGGCGGCGTTTACGCTCCGAGTCGAGACCCTGGATGGGATGCGAGTGGCGCGGTTGCGATTGGAACGCCGGCCCGTGTGAGATTACTTGCCGCCGGGTGGTGGGGATTGGAGCCGCCAGAAATCTTCCGCTTTGGGGACCTGCGCCCATCCGCCCTCGGGCAGAGAGTAACCGATGTGTTTGAGCCGGGGAAGTTGCCGGATTGAGTCCAAATTCCGGACGCCGACGGGCAGGGTGATGCCCTCAAGCGACTTGAATTCCGCGAGGGCCGAGAAATCCGTGAGGTTGGTGCAGCCTTCGAGTTGCAGAAAGCGCAACGGGGCCTGTTTGAGCGGGCTCAGGTTGCTGATCCCGGTGTGTGCCAGATTGAGGCTGGTGAGTTTCAGGCCAGCCAGGGCGTTGAAGTTGGTGGCGCGAATACGGGCGGCGTCCAGCCGGGTCAACGGCATGTCCTTGAGCACGCGCAGATCGGTCACCCGGGTGCCACTGATATCGAGCAGCACCAACGGCATATTCTTGGCCGGAGCGAGATCATCAACTTGAGTATTGGCGATGAGGAGTTTCGTGAGCGGGGCATTGCGGAAGGGAGAAAGGTCATTGAAATCAGGTTGCTGCACGGACAAGGCCAGCCCGCCGGATTCGCGCCGAAGCGCGCCTTGCAGGCCGATCTTGTTGACCACGGCGCGCCATGACTCGAACGCGGTTTTGGCGTCCGGGCTGTCCCTGGTGGCCAGCGCGAGGGCTTCCGCCGTGCGAAGTTGGTGCGTCATGCTTACGCGGAGATCGTTGAGTCCTTGAGGACTGATGATCCCGTTGGTGCTATTGGCCAGAAGGCGTTCGCACAAGTTCAGATTGAATTCCACGTAGGGCATTTCGTGGTTGGGGTCCAGTTCCAACGCCCGTGCGTAGGAGTCGCGGGCGTCCGCTAGTTGCAGCATGGATTGCAGGATGTTGCCCTTCAGTGTGTGAAACTGCGCGTTCTCCGGCTGAAGTGAGATGGCGTAGTTTATTTTGGCCAACGCCTTGGCGAACTTGAGGTCGTCCACCAGCGTCTTTGCCTCGAAGTAGAAGGAGGGGGCGGTTTCTCTCAGCTCGGCGAGCGTGTGGGTGATCTTCCGCGTGAAGTGCGTCGCCAGTCCCACCATCAGCGTCACCGAAATGAGGGTGAGCAAAAACTCCGTGCGATGTCGGCGAATCAACAACAGCAGCAGCCGCATTGCGCTGGCTCCCTCGGCGGAGGTGGCAAAGCCACCCTGATACGCTGCGATGTCCTGCTGTAGCGCCGCGACGGTCTGGTAACGCTTGGTCTTGTCCCGCATCAGCGCCTTCATGGCGACGGCGGAAAGCGCCGAGGGAATGCGCCGGTCGGGACAATGGGCTAGCTCCGGCGGAGCGATGGCTTCGGCTGTTGGCTGCGGGCCGGCGATGCGGGAGATGTTTGTCTGGCGCGGGTTGTAGCTCGTTGGTGGGGAGATCGTCCCGGACGCCACCCTGGAGAGCACTTCGTTGACCGTGTCGCCGACGACCGGCGGGTGCAGCGTGAGAATCGTGTAGAGGATCGCGCCCAGCGCGTAGATGTCGGTCCGCTCGTCAATGTCCTCCACGCGCCCTTCCGCCTGCTCCGGGGCCATGTAGCGGGGCGTGCCTTTCACCTCGCCCGACAGCGTCTTGAAACTGTCCGCGCCCAGCGCGGCCGCCGCGCTCCGGTTCAACATCGCCGTGCCGGATTCGCGCTCGCCACCCCGGATGCGTTTGGCCAAGCCCCAGTCCATCACAAACACTTCGCCGAATTCCCCGAGCATGATGTTGTCCGGCTTGAGGTCGCGGTGCATCACACCCCGTGAATGCGCAAACGCGACGGCGTCGCAAACCTTCTGAAACACCGTCAACAGCGTGCGCAGGGGATACTTCGCGACGGCGGCCGGATCCTTCTGGCGGATGGTCTCCAACACTTCGCTGAGCGTCACGCCTTCCACCAGCCGCATCGTGTAATAAACCACGCCATCTGGCGTGACCCCCAGCTCATGCAGCGGGACGATGTTGGGATGTTCGAGCTGGCCCGTGATCCGTGCCTCGGCGACGAGCCGGTGAACGTGCTCATCCGAGGCCTCCGCACCCGTGAGAATCACCTTCACCGCCACCGTCCGTTGAATGCTGTTATCCCGTGCGGAAAGAATTTGCCCCATGCCGCCCTTGGCCAGCAAGCGACCCAGTTCGTAAGCCTTTGCGGGCGCAGCCGGTGCCTTGCCCGGATCGACTCCCCCCTGTGCCTGGCGCTCGGCCAGGAAGCGGGCCAGCTCCCTTGCGGCCGGGTTACGAGCGGATTCCAGCGATGTCTTGAGACGGGCCAGCGACACCTCGTGGGCTGGCGGGGCAACGGGCCCGACCGTCTTGTCCTGCGGATCGCTCATTGGCCGGCAGGATAAGGGTGCTATCCCGGCGGACAAGCGGGGAGATTCCTGATTGACGCCTCGGGGCTGCCAGCAGTCCACCGCACTTGCGGACGGGGCTGCAAAGATCTTGTTGGCAAGCTAACTGGAAATACGGTTGACGCCGTTGGCAAACTGTCCTACAGTCCTAGGACACAAGACATCTCGTGCACTTCCAGCTCAACTTCAAGTCCGGCCTCCCGGTCTATCTCCAGATCGTCGAGCAGGTCCGCGCCGCCGCCGCCTCCGGCGCGCTGCGACCGGGGGAGCCGTTGCCCGGCATTCGTCCGCTGGCCGAGCAACTGCGCGTTAATCGCAACACCATCGCCAAGGCCTACACTGAATTGGAAAATCAAGGTGTCATCGAGACTCTCGCCGGCAAGGGCTGCTTTCTCGCGGACGGCCAGTCGCGGCTGAAGAAGTCCGCGCGCCACGATTTGCTCGCCACGGAAATCGACCAGGCCATCGTCGCCGCGCACCACCTGCAAGTTAGCCGCACCGATTTCATCGAGCTGGTCAAGGAACGGCTCGACCACTTTGCCGAACAGCAGAAAACCCACGCTGAAAAGGATCGCCCATGAGCACCCCGGTCATCGAACTCCGCCAGCTTGTCCGCAAATACGGTCACACCGACGCCGTCGACGGGCTCGACCTCACCGTCCGCGCCGGTTCGTGCTACGGTTTCTTCGGCCGCAACGGCGCGGGCAAGACCACCACCATCAAATGCCTGCTAAACCTCCTGCGCCCTACCGCCGGCACCGTGCGCGTCTTCGGCTTTGACCCCGAGCGTGACGAAGTCGCCGTCAAGTCCCGCCTCGCCTACGTCCCCGACGCCGTCGCTTTCCACCCGTGGATGACCGTGGACGCCGTGCTCGCCTACGTCGCCTCCTTCCGCAAGCACTGGAACTTGAAGACGCAGTCCGAGTTGCTCGATCGCTTCCGACTCGATCCCACGAAGTCCGTGAAGGCGCTCTCCAAAGGCCAGCGCACGCAACTTGGTCTCATCACCGCCATCTGTCCCGAGCCGGAACTGCTCGTCCTTGACGAGCCGACCAGCGGGCTTGACCCCATCGTCCGCCGCGAGTTCATCCAGACCGTCATCGGCGCGTATCAGGAGGCCGACCCGGAACGTCGCACCATCTTTGTCTCCACGCATCTCATCGCCGAGTTCGAGGGCCTCATTGATGAGTTCACCATCATTGACGCGGGCCGCGAAGTGCTGCACCTCGAAGCCGATGCCGCGCGCGACCGTTACCGGCACATCCGTGCGCGCTTCCCCGGCGAACCTCCCGCCTTCGCGCACCCCGGACTCCTGCGCAGCCGACGCGATGGCCGCGAGCTGGACCTCATCGCCAACGGCCAGAGCGACGCCGTCATCGAGCAACTCCGGGCGCTCCAGCCCGAGGCGCTGACCACCGAAGCTCTGACTCTCGAAGAAATCTTCATGGCCACGTTGCAATGAACTCCTCCACCCGCCTGCGACTCGCCAAGGAAGCCCGCGCGCTGCTCCCGTTCTGGGCGGCGATGGCCGGATTGATGGTCGCACCCTTTCTATTCAGGACCGCCGAACCGATGAAGCTCTCAATGCCCGCCTATTGGTTTGGGTGCTTACTCTTGGGAGCGGTGTCCTTTGGGCAGGAGTTTCAGCACCGGACCATGAGCCTATTGCTGGCTCATCCAGTTTCGCGACGGCGGCTTTGGTGGGAAAAGATGTTCGCTCTGGCAGCAGCGCAATTGGGATTGATGCTGCTGATGGTCCTGCTGGTGCCCAAAGAGGCAGATTTATTTCATTGGTGGAATTATTTTGCCCACCCAAACTGGTATCCGGATTTTCACTACTGGATCAATGTGTTCCTTTACCAATCCAAGGGAATCATTTGCGCACCAATCCTGGGGTTTTCCACTGGACCTTTGCTCACGTTGATCGTGCGCAGCACCATTGGAGGCTTGGCCTTTTCCTTCTTGTTGCCGGGGGCATTTGTGTTGGTTGCGGCGCCGCTGTTTCCGGCCCCTGCCTTTGACTATTTCGAATATCCCTTGGCGATCATCAATGTGGTTTTCGTCGGAGGCATCTACAGTGGTGCGAGCTTCCTGCTCGGCTGCCGGCGCTTCCAAAATCTGGAAGACATCCACGGCCACGGGCCGGAACTTTCCCTGCCGGCGGCGCTCACGCGGTCCTTCGCGGGGTTCACGGAGTGGCTGACGCTCAATCACGGCGGGGCGCTGGGCCAGCTCGTGCGCAAGGAAGTGCGGCTCCACCTGCCGGCGTTCGTGGTGGCCGGGATGCTCGTCGGTCTCTGGCTTCTGCTGCTCGTCGTTGTGGTTCTCCGCCCGGACGTGAGCAAGGCTTTCCTGATGCTTCCCAGCATATTGCTGGGTTTGGGCATCCCCGTCATCGCAGGTATCGTCTCCACGGCAGAGGAGCGTAGCCTCGGCCTGCTCGACTGGCACCTGACGCTGCCCGTCTCCGCCCGTCGGCAATGGTTTATCAAAGTCCTCGTCGCCCTCGGCGTGAACGGCGTGCTGGGTCTCATGCTACCGGATCTGATGGGCCACGCAGCGACTCGGATATTCAACGATCCGAGACTGCTGGACGTCATTCCCAACCTTTCGAACCCCTTACTCATCTCCAACGCCGTCATCTTCTGCGCCGCGCTCTACGCCTCAACCGCCGCTGCGAACTCCATGCGAGCTCTCGTCGGCACTATTGTCTTGTTCCTCGCCGGGGCGATGGTCTTGAACTTCGCGGACTTCGTGGTTCATTCGTTTTCACGAAGTGGAGCTATCGGGCCAGCGCATCAGCGGCCGAGTGACGCATCCGAACTCGTAGTTTGGCTTTACCGAACTCGCTGGCCGCTGGTATGGGGCGGTTTGGCCGTCTGGTTATTCATCCTTGGTCTGAGGAGTTTTCGGCGCTCGCTGGAATCGATATGGCAGCCCGTGCGTCGGATGGCGGTGTTCTTCGCCGTCGTGTGCGCCTTCGTCTTCGTGGCGATCGTCTGGTGATTCAGTCGGAAACCAAACCTGTAACGAAAGGCAAACTCATGAAACGAAATCTCCAAATCATCGGTGGCGTGGTGGCGGTGTTGGTCGGGCTGGGCTTCATCATGCCCGCTGTTGCCCTGCTGCGCGCGCAAGGCTCGCTGCCCGCGGTGAGCGTCGCCCTGCTGCTGCTCGGCGTGTGCCTGTCGCTGGGCGGCGGCGGGATCATCGCCTTCGTTGCGCGGCAACGGAGGTAGGGCAATCGCGTTGCCTAATTCTCCGGTAGTTGGGACATAGCGCTCCCGCCTGTGTTGCCTTCGCGGCCAGTGCGCGAACGGCGGGTTTCCCTCCGGGAGATTTCCGCCTTCCAAATCGCAGGTGAGTTGCGCATTTTCAGCGCATGTTCGCTTATCGCCTTCGGGACTTGGTGCCCGCCGCCCTCGTTTGCACGACGGGTTTATCGATGGCCCTTTCCGCTGCCCAGCCGGCACCCAAGACGCGCGTCACGTATTCCGAGGCGTATGGGAAAAACGGCGCGCAGCCCGAGGTCACGGCGAAGGATTTGCCGCACTTCCCGCCCGTGGAGCCGGCGAAGGTGCTGGAGACGTTTCAAGTGAAGAAGGGCTTTCGCATCGAGCTGGTCGCCGCCGAGCCGCTGGTGACCAGCCCGGTGACGATGGCCTTCGATGAGAACGGCCGGCTCTATGTCGTCGAGATGGTGGATTACTCCGAGCGGCGCGAGGAGACGCCGCATCTGGGACGCATCCGCCTGCTCGAAGACACGGACGGCGATGGCAAGTTCGACAAGTCCACGATCTTCGCGGACAACCTCCCGTGGCCCACGGCGATCATCTGTTACAACGGCGGCGTCTTCGTCGGCGCGACGCCCGACATCATCTGGCTCAAGGACACGAAAGGCACGGGCAAGGCCGATGAGCGCAAGGTGGTCTTCACGGGGTTCGGCAGCGGCGCGGCGCGGCTCAACGTGCAGGCGTTGATCAACTCTTTCAATTGGGGCCTCGACAACCGCATCCACGGCGCGACTGGTCCCATCGGCGGCAACGAAGTGAGATCCACGGCGACGAATGGTGGCCCGGCGCTGGATTTGCGCGGGCGGGATTTTGCGTTCGATCCGCGCAGCATGAGGATTCAAGCGGAAGCCGGTGGCGGACAATACGGGCTTTCGTTCGATTCCGTGGGCCGCAAGTTCGTGTGCAGCAACAGTGACCACCTACAGATGCTGCTCTTCGACGCACGCTACGCGGGGCGGAACCCGGCGTTTGCGATGCCGAGTCCGCGCCTCAGCATTGCGGAGGATGGTCCGGCCGCGGAGGTGTTCCGTATCAGCCCGGACGAGCCGTGGCGCATCGTGCGCACGCGCTGGCGCATCAGCGGCGTGGTGCCGGGGATGGTCGAGGGCGGCGGGCGTGTGTCCGGTTACTTCACCGGCGCGACGGGCGCGACGATTTATCGCGGCAACGCGTATGGGCCGGCCTTCGTGGACAATGCCTTCATCGGTGATGCAGGTGGAAATCTGGTGCACCGGAAAGTGCTTTTGCCCAACGGCGTGGCGCTTACGGCCCGGCGCCCCGCCGACGAGCAGAACATGGAATTCGTGGCGTCACGCGACACGTGGTTCCGGCCGGTGCACTTTCAGAACGCGCCGGATGGCTGCCTTTACATCGCGGACATGTATCGCGAGGTGATCGAGCATCCGTGGTCCATTCCCGAGGCGATCAAGAAACACATTGACCTCAACAGCGGTCATGACCGGGGCCGCATCTATCGGATCGTGCCGGAGAATTTTCAGCAGCCTAAGCTTCCGAAGCTCGGCTCCGCGACGACGGCGCAACTGGTAGCAAACCTCGACAGCGCAAACGGCTGGACGCGCGACACCGCCGCGCGGTTGTTGTATGAGCGGCAGGATGCTCGACACCCGGCATCTGATTGCGGGGCTGTCCGACGCGGACGAGCGCGTGCGGGAACATGCGGTGCGCCTGTGCGAGCCAGCCTTGACGGGGGCGCGCGGTGCGGGGCCGTTGAGCGACAAGCTGCTCGCCATGACCAAGGAAATTTCGCCGCGCGTGCGTTACCAGCTTGCCTTCACGCTGGGCGAGGTGCGCAGTCCGGCCCGGCCCGGCGCGCTGGCTGAGCTCATCCGCCATGATGCCGCCAGTCCACATATGCGGGCGGCGGTGCTCAGTTCGTTGGCCGACGGGGCCGGGGAAGTGTTCGCCACGCTCGTGCGGGACGTGCGCTTCCGCGGGCAGCCGGGCAGTGAAGAATTTCTCCGCCAGCTCGCCGAGGTGATCGGCGCGCGCAACGTGTATGCGGAGGCCAAGCCCGTGCTCGAGTTCGCCGCGAAGCCCGATCCCGCCGCGCCGATCGCGACGTGGGTGCGCGCGCTGGGTGACGGAGCCGCCCGCTCGGGCACCACGCTCGCAGCCCTGGACAAACTGGGGCATTTGAAGGGCGTTTTCGCCAATGCTGCAAAGACCGTGGGTGATGAGAAGGCCATTGAATCCGCGCGCGTGCAGGCCGCGCAGCTCCTGGCACTCACCAGCTACGCCGAGTCCGGTCCCAAACTGGTGCCGCTGCTAGATGCGCCGTCTGAGCCGTTGCGGCTGGCTGCGCTCGGATCGCTCGTCCGGTTTTCCTCTCCGGAGATCGGCGGTGAGCTGGTGAAGCGCTGGAAAAACTTTCCCCCGCGCGTTCGCACAGAAGCCCTGGCCGCGTTGACCACGCGACCCGAACGGGCGCAGGCGCTGCTGAAAGCCGTGGAGTCCGGCGATGTGCAGGCGGCGGACATTCCCGCCGTCACGGCCAAGGCGTTGTTGGCCAGCAAAGACAAAGTCGTCGCCGCGCTCGCGGCGAAGGCGTTCCCGCCCGCGCCCAAGCCGGCGGATGTGTTGAAATCGTTCCAATCCGCGCTGGACTTGCGCGGGGATGCTGCACGCGGCAAGGCGATCTACTCGGAGCGCTGCGTCGCGTGTCATCGCACCGGCAAAGAGGGCTTCGCGCTCGGGCCGGACTTCGTCACGGTGAAGACGGCGGGGAAGGAGAAGCTGCTGGCCAGCATCATTGATCCCAATGCCGAGGTCGCGCCGCAGTTCATCGCCTTTCAGGTGGATACGAAGGATGGCGAGAGCTACACGGCGTTGATTGGCAATGAGACGCCCAGCGACGTGACGCTGCGCATGGCGAATGGCCAGGAACTCACGCTTCCGCGTGCCAAAGTCAAGGGCATGAAAAGCTCCGGCCAGTCGCTCATGCCGGAGAATCTTGCTGCCGGGCTGACAGCGCAGGCGATGGCGGATTTGCTGGAGTTCATCGTTACGGCGGACGCACCCAAGTGAGCGCGGTCTGGCTTGGGTAATCGGCGTCTGAATGGCCGGGGATCACTGTGGTTCGGCCGCCGGTTTGCCGGGCACCTTGCCAGTGGCGGCGGGTGCACCTATGCTGCGCGCACGATTTGAGTGCCGTCAGTTCAACCACCACCCCAAACTCCATGAGCGTCCGCGTCCGTTTTGCCCCCAGTCCCACTGGCTATCTGCACATCGGCGGCGCGCGCACCGCGCTGTTCAACTGGCTTTACGCGCGCCACACCGGCGGCACGTTCATCTTGCGCGTCGAGGACACCGACGCGGCGCGCAACTCGCAGGAGGCGGTCAACGTCATCCTCGATGGGTTGCGCTGGCTGGGCCTCGATTGGGATGAAGGCCCGCTGACCGCCGATGCCACCGGCACGAGCAAGGGCGATCGTGGGCCTTACTTCCAGTCGCAGCGCAAGGAGAACTACGCCCGCCGCGTCGAGGCGTTGCTGTCGCGCGGGCTCGCATACGAGAAGGACGGCGCAGTGCGCTTCCGCATGATCCGCGAGCCGGTGCTCATCCGCGACCTCGTGGTGGGCGACGTGCTGCGCGCACTTACCGATCGCGAAGAGCAGGACCCGGACTTTGTCATCATGCGTTCGGATGGTTCTCCAGTGTTTCATTTTGTGAACGTGGTGGATGACCTGGAGATGGGCATCACGCATGTCATTCGCGGTGAGGATCATCTCAGCAACACCGCCAAGCATGTCGCGCTCTTTCAAGCCTTCGGCGTGGAGCCGCCAAAATATGCGCACATCCCGCTCATCCTCAACGCGGACGGCTCCAAGATGTCCAAGCGCGACACCGGTGCGGCACTGACCTACTACATGGAAAATGGTTATGCGCCCGAGGCAGTGCTGAACTACCTCTGCCTGTTGGGCTGGTCATCGAAGGATGGGCGCGAGGTCATTCCGCTGCCGGAGCTCATTGCGAATTTTGACCTGCCGCAAATCCTCCGGCACAACGCGCGTTTCGATCACGAGAAGCTCAAGTGGATGAACGGGGAATACCTGCGCGTCATGGCTCCGGACCGTTTTTACGAAATGTCCGTCCACGCCCTCGCGCGCGCCGGGGTGGACACGAATCGTTTCCCTACGGCCTACGTGAAGGCCGCGCTTGATACTTGCATGGGCAAGCTCCGACTGTTCTCCGACCTGCCCGCTTATGCCGGCTTTTACTTCACGGACCGGGTGGAGCTGGATGCGGACGCCAAGGCCGCCCTGACAGCCGAGGCGCGTGAACGGCTCGCGAAACTCCGTGATGCTTACAACGGAGTGGCGGATTTCACGGCGGCCAATCTCGAAGCGACGCTCAAAGAAACGGCCAAATCGCTTGGAGTGAAGAACGGCGTGCTCGTGCATCCAACGCGCTTCGCCTGCACGGGTAAGCCCAGCGGCCCGAGCCTTTACCACCTCATCGAAGTCCTTGGCAAAGACCGCGCGCTGGCGCGTCTGGACGCGGCGCTGGCCAGTTAAAGTGGCTGGCCCACTAGCGGGATTCCTTGCTTGCTTGGAGAGGCAAATTTGGCATTGTTCTCCCTGTCAATCCAAGGGTAACACGCAACGGTGCGGTGCAGTAGCAGGCTGCTTCCCCGAGCGCGGTGTTGCCTTCCGCTCGTCGCCATTGCCATGAAGAATCCATTCCAACTTTTCGCGCCGCTACTCGCAGCCTTGCTCTTTGGATTGTGCCCGCCGGAGGCAACCGCCTCCCATTTCCGCTTCGCCAACCTATCATGGAAGCGCGCGCCCGGCACGAATTCGCTCGCGGTAGAAATCACCGTCACCGAAGCTTGGGCGGTTAACTCAGGCGGTATCGGCTCCATCTTCTACAATTTTGGCGACGGTTCGGGCGGTTTCACCGCATCTACTGCCACCCGCATCGCAACGCTGGCCGACATCGCCGGCGAGCAGTTTGAAGTTTGGCGTTACTCCACCACTCACACCTACCCCTCGAATGGGATCTTCACCGTTGACGGTTCGTCCTGCTGCCGAATCAGCACGCTGGTCAACGCGCCGGACGCCAGCGAGGCCTTCACCATGCTCGTGGACTTGCGCAACCCCGCCAACACAGGTTCGCCGGTCACCACCGCGCCGGTCATCCTTCAAATGCAAGCTGGCACGAACAACTCCATCCCGCTGCCGATCGTGGACCCGGACGGCGATGCGTTCAGCGTTCGCTTCGCCACCAGTGCAGAGTCGTCTATCTTAACTCTCCCCACGGTCGGCGAGAACACGATCAGCGTCACCCCGGGCGGCGTGCTCAACTGGAACACCGTCGGCGGCACGAACGGGCAGAAGTTTGCTCTGCAAGTCGTCATCGAAGAGAACCGCGCGGGCAACACCACTGGCACCAACGGGCGCGTGCCGCTGGATTTCATAATCGAGCTCGCCGGCTCACTGACGAATCTTCCGCCCAGTGTCACGGGCACCAACGGCTCCATCACCGTCGCACCGAACCAGACGTTCACGACCACGTTCGTCGGGACTGATCCCGAGGGCGGCCCGTTGCGCGTCAACCATCAAGGGCTGCCGCCCGGCGCGACCATCACGCCGGCGGACGGCACGACGAATAATTCGCCTGTCTCCGTCACCTTCTCCTGGACGCCCGCACTGTCCGACGCGGGCAGTTCCTACGCGGTGCTGATTTACTTCACGGACCAAGGCGGCCTGCAGTGCGCCGCGTCGTTCGCCATTACGGTTTCCGCAGCTAACGTCCGAGACTTTGAACTGCTCAGCATCAACACTTCCGGCACGGCCAGCGGTGACGGGGCGTCGCTCAATCCGGTGATCAGCAGCAACGGGCAGTTCGTTGCCTTTGTCAGCAAGGCCTCCAACTTGCTGCCCAACGACACCAATGGCGTGCAGGATGTGTTTTGGCGGGATCGGGTGGCGGGGGTGACAAGACTGGTGAGTCGGACGCCGGCGGGGTTCAGCGGCAACGGCGAGTCGGACGCGCCGGCGATCAGTGCGGATGGGCGTTACGTGGCCTTTCACAGCCGGGCGAGCAACTTGGTGGGCAACGATGGGAACACCAACTACGACGTGTTCCTGTGGGATTCTCGGGATGACAGCGTGACGCTGGTGAGCCGGACGCCGGGGGGCGTGGGCGGGGCAGGGGACTCGATTGCACCGCGGCTTTCGGCGAACGGGCGCGTGGTGTCCTTTCTCAGCTCCGCCACGAATCTCGTGGCCAACGACACAAACGGCACGTCGGACGCGTTCGCGCGCGATCTCGACTTGGGGGTGACGTATCTGGTGAGCCGCAACACAAACGGGGCGTCGGGCAACGCGTCGAGCAGTGTCCCGGTGATCAGCGCGAACGGGCGTTACGTTGCGTTTCTAAGCGCTGCCAGCGATCTGGTGACGAATGACAACAACACGCTGGACGACGTGTTCGTGCATGATTTGCAGACGCGGACGACGACGTTGGTGAGCGTGAACGTGGCGGGCACGGGCAGCGGGAACCGGCTTTCGTTTGATCCGGTGATCAGCGCTGATGGGCGCTACATCGCCTTCGCCAGCCAGGCGACGAATCTGGTGACGTTGCCGGATACGAACAATTTTCCCGACGTGTTTGTGCGCGACATGGTGCAGGGGGTGACGAAGTTGGTGAGCGTGAATGCGGCCGGCACGGCGGCGGGGGGCAACGGGGGCAACGCGAACTTGTTGCCGGTGTCGCGAAGCCCGTTTCTGAGTGCGGACGGCATGCAGGTCTTGTTTGTGAGTCAGGCGGCGGACTTGGTGGGCCAGGACACGAATGGGGCCGCGGACGTGTTTCTGCGGGATCATGTCAACGGGAAGACGACGTTGATCAGCACGAACCGGTATGGCACGGGTTCGGGCAACGGGGCGTCGGGGGTGAGTGCCTACAGCTTGAGTGCGGATGCGCGATACGTGGCCTTCTTCAGCAGTGCGTCCGACCTGGGGCCGGCGGACTTGAACGGGAAGACGGACGTGTATTTGCGGGACGTGCGAATGGGAACGACGAAGATCATCTCGCGGGCCATGCTGGGCGGGTTCGCGGGGACGGGCCACAGCTATCAGCCCGTGATGAGCGCGGATGGCTCGACGATCTTGTTCACGAGCGAGGCGGACAACCTGGACGACCGCGATCACAACGGGGTGACGGACATCCTGACGACGACGCCGGCGTTGCCCGCCCCGAGCTTCGGCACGGCGGACGTGAGCGTGAGTCTTGCGTCGGTGCCGTCGCAAGCGGTAGGCCGCAGTTTCACAGTAACCATCACAGTCAACAATCTGCGCTCGGCTCCCGTGAGCGGGTTGGTGATTTCGAACGCGTGGCCGGGCTACGTGAGTTTCCTCGGGGCTTCTGCCTCGCAGGGCACGATCGAGGCGGGCCGCTGGTTTGCCGGGGTGCTGGCAGGCAACGCGAGTGCGACGGCCACGGTGACGCTGGTGGCGACGAATGCCGGCCAAGGCAACGTGACGGCGGTCCTGGCCCAGCTTGACCAGATCGATGACGTGCCCGGCAACAATTCTGCCAGTGCGCTCGTTTCGGCCACTTACCCGCCGGCGGACCTTGCGCTAACCCTCATCGCCCCGAGCCGGACCTATTATGGCTCGAACTTCGTTTCCACACTCACTGTGACAAATCGCGGTCCAGCCAACGCGACGAACGTGGTGGTCACGACGGGGACACTTGGACCGGCTGCCTCCGCGGGCACTCAGGCCTCCCGTGGGTTGATGGATGTTGACGGCCAGTGGAATGTTGGAACCTTGCTCGCAGGAGAAGGCGCCACCTTGTCGCGCACTTTCACACCGACTGCCAACGGCCTAGTCCAGCTCTCCGCGAGCGTGACCGGTCAGGTAACTGATTCGTTTCCGGTAAACAACACCGTGAGTTTCACGGTTAACATTCCGAATCAAGCGCCGCGCTTCACGCTCAACCCTGGAGGGGCGCTGCCGGGCAGCCAGCTTTCAAGCTATGCCACAGCGTGGGGGTTCAACTCCGCCGGTCAAGCAAGTGTGCCGGCCGGGTTGAACACGGTGATCGCGGTGGCGGCGGGCGAGCAACACAGCCTGGCGTTGAAGCGCGATGGCACGGTGATTGGCTGGGGCGACAACGGTGATTTGCAATTGGACCCGCCGGTTGATCTCACGAACGCCATCGCCATCGCCACTGGGGCATTCCACAGCCTGGCGTTGCGGCGTGATGGGACTGTCGCAGCTTGGGGTGACAATGGTGACGGACAGGCGACCGTGCCGGCGGGATTGAGCAACGTGAAGGCCATCGCCGCTGGCTATGATCATTCTCTCGCCGTGAAACGGGATGGCACGGTGACGGCGTGGGGTTACAACACCTCCGGGCAGGCGACGCCGCCGCCGGGATTGAACAATGTCGTCGCCGTGGCCGCCGGGCTTTATCACAGCGTCGCCCTCAAAGGCGACGGCACGGTGGTCACGTGGGGGGACAACGGATTCAACCAGCAGCAAGTGCCAGCGGGCCTGGCCAACGTGGTGGCGATTGCGGCAGCGTATAATTATACTTTGGCGCTGAAGGCCGATGGCACCGTGGTGGGTTGGGGCGACAATTCTGCCCATCAGATCGACATCCCTGTGGGTCTGGCCAACGTGACGGCCATCGCGGCCGGGCCCACTCACGCCATGGCGCTCAAAAAAGACGGATCCCTCGTGGTGTGGGGTGACACGACTTACGGCGAGGCCAATGTGCCGGCGGGCCTGGCCAACGTGACCGCTATCGCGGCGGGGAACAGTTTCAGTTTGGCGCTCTCGTCCGCTGCCGCGCTCGCAGTCAACGGGCTTTCGGTGCTGGAAGATGCCGGCCCAATTTCACTCGGCGGATTTGCCACCAGTATCACCACCGTGGAACCCGGCCAAACGGTGGCTTTTCAAGTCACCTCTGACAATGGCGCGCTCTTCAGTGCGGCCCCGGCGCTTGATGCGGGGGGCACGCTCACCTTCACTACGGCGGCGAATGCCAATGGCTCGGCCACGGTCACGGTCGTGGCCCGCGACGACGGCGGCACGGCCAATGGCGGCATGGACACGAGTGCGCCGCAGACCTTTGTCATCAACGTGATTCCGGTCAATGATGCGCCAAGCCTTGGCTTGGCGACGAATCAGCTCACCGTGCTGGAGGATTCCGGCAATTTCACGTTCGCGGGTTTCGCGCGAAGCTCCGCCGGTCCCGCCAATGAGGCGGGGCAGACGGTGAGCTACGTGGTCACGGCGAATAACTCGGCTCTCTTCCAGCAACCGCCGGCCATTGACGCGAACGGTGCGCTTACTTTCACGCCGGCCCCCGATGCCAACGGCACGGCCACCGTCACCGTTGTGGCTCGGGATAATGGCGGCACGGCCAATGGCGGCGTGGACGCGAGTGCGCCCGAGACGTTCGTCATCAATGTGACGCCGGTGAACGATCCGCCGCGGATCATATTCACGCAGAGCCGGATCGCGGTGTTGGAGGACAGTGCGACCTTTAGTCAAAGCGCGTTCGCTTCGCTCACGGCCGGTCCGGCTGACGAAGCGGGCCAACTCCTCGCCGGCGTGTTGGTCCAGACGGATCATCCGGAGTTGTTCAGCGTGCAGCCGGCATTGGATGGCACTGGGGCGTTGACCTTCACGCCGGCGGCCAACGCGCGCGGCACGGCCACGGTCAGCGTCGTCGTGCAGGATGATGGCGGCACCGCGAACGGCGGGGTGGACCGGGCGACGAACAGCTTCACGATCGCAATCCTGCCGGTGAATGCCGCGCCGAGCTTCAGGCTGAACGAGTGGGCGACCAGTTTCTACGATCGAACCAACGTGACGGCGCTGGCTTCCTCGGCGGACGGCACGCGATTGGTGGCCGCCGAGTGCGACGGATATATCCTCACGTCGACCAACGCCGGGGCAAGTTGGTCGGCTCGGTTTGGTGCCAGCGGGGCATTTTGGAAGGCCGTCGCCTCCTCTGCGGACGGAATGAAACTGGCGGCGGTCGAATATGATTCTGTTGGCGGCCACATCTGGACTTCGGCTGACGCCGGCGCGACCTGGACGCAGCGCAAGGGGGGGACCTCGTTTTTCTGGGAATCCATCGCTTCCTCGGCGGACGGCACCAAGCTGGCGGCGGTGGAACACGACGACGTGGGCGGTGGCATTTGGACTTCGACGGATTCAGGCGTCACTTGGACCTTCAGCTATGGCGGTGAGGGCGAGCAATGGACGGCCATCGCATCCTCGGCGGACGGGACGAGGTTGGTCGCAGGAAACGGAAACGGTAAACTCTACACGTCGACTGACTCCGGGCAGACTTGGTCGAGCGCGAACAACAGCCCGAGTGCTTACTGGTTGGCGATCGCCACTTCCGCTGACGGGGTGACGTTGGCGGCGACGGAATACGATGCGGTTGCGAACCGTGGTTTCATCTGGACATCAACGGATGGCGGGCAGAATTGGAGCCAGCGCGAGGGTGGTAGTAATTATTTTTGGAAGGCCATAACGATTTCTGCCGATGGCAAGAAGCTCGCGGCGGCGGATTACCAGGGCTACATCCGGACTTCGACCGACGCCGGGACCAACTGGACGGCGCGGGCTTATGCCTCTGCCTGGACCGCCATCGCGGCTTCTGCCGACGGCCTGAGCTTGGTTGTGGCAGATGCCCGGGACAATTCCCTCAACACAACGCGGGACATCGCTGTTCCCGCCACGGGGCTCATTGTCAACGCCAACTGCGGGGCCATTTCGCAAACGGGCTTTGCCTACCGGATCGATCCTGGGCCGGGTGAGACCGGGCAGTTGGTGACCTTCACCGTGACCAACGACAACAACGCCCTCTTCAGCAGTCAGCCGACGATTGATGCGATGGGCACGCTCACTTTCACTCCGGCTGCCTCCGCTACGGGCAGCGCCATCGTCACCGTCATCGCGCGGGACAACGGCGGCACGGCCAACGGCGGCGTGGACTCGAGCGTGCCGCAGACGTTCACCATCACCGTGATGCCGGTCAACCAGCCGCCCAGCTTCACTTTGAATTACGCTTCGTTGGGCGTGGCGGAGGACAATCCCGTGACGGTCTTCTCTGGGCTTGTAAGCAACTTTAGCCCCGGGCCGCAGGCTGAGTCCGGGCAGAGGTTGCTCGGCTATCTGGTCACCAACGATCGGCCTGACTTGTTTGCAGTGCAGCCCACCGTGGATGCCAGCGGCACCATCCGGTTTCAGGGTGCGACCAACGCCACCGGCATCATTACCGTCACCATTGTGGCGCAGGACAGCGGGGGGACGGCGTTTGGCGGAATGGACCGTTCCGCGCCTCAAACCTTCGTCATCATCCTGCAAGAGCGTAACGACCCGCCGACTTTTGTCATGGTCACCAATTCCTTGACGGTGTTGGAGGATTCCGGTCCGGTGACGATGCCGAACTTCATCGTGTCAAGCAGCGTAGGGCCGACACAGGAAGTCGCTTCCCAGAGCATCACCAACTTCGCGGTGACGGTGACGGCGAATGCCGCCTTGTTCGCTGTGCCGCCTGCCATCGGGACGAATGGCACGCTGACCTTCACGCCCGCAACGGATGCTTTTGGCACGGCGACTGTGACAGTCGTCGCGCAGGACAACGGCGGCACTGGCAATGGGGGGCAGTTCAACAGCGCGCCGCAGACCTTGACCATCAACGTGACGCCGGTGAATGACGCCCCCAGTTTCCGCTTCAAGCTGGGCGTTCAACCGCTGGTCACCAACGTCACGCACTGGGGCTGGAACAACGCCGGGCAGCAGATCGTCCCGGCGGATTTCACCAACGCGGTGCAGATCGCAGCCGGCGGCTACCATGTAGTCGGCCTGCGCTCCGACGGCACAATGGTGGGGTGGTCGGGTGCCAGCAGCGGTCTGCGCGCGCCGCCGGCGGGCTTGAGCCAGGTCACCGCCATCTCGGCGGGCAACGACTTCACTCTCGCGTTGAAATCGGACGGCACGGTCGTCGCCTTTGGTGAGCCCCGTTCCACCGCAGTCAATGTGCCGACGCTGGCTGGTGTGACGGCGGTAGCGGCGGGCGATTCCCACGGCCTCGCGCTGTTGAGCGACGGTTCAGTGGTCGCATGGGGCGATCACAGCGCCTTCCAAACGAACGTGCCCCCCGGCCTGACGGGGGCGAAGGCGATTTCATCCCTGGGCTTTCACAACCTCGTGTTGCTGACCGACGGGACGGTCGTGTCGTGGGGTGATAACAGCTACGGCCAGACGAACGTGCCCGTGGAGCTGACCAACGTGATTGCAGTCTCCGCCGGCTACTTTCATAGCCTCGCGCTCAAGAGCGACGGCACGGTGGTCGCGTGGGGACTCAATGATTTTGGCCAGGCAACGGTGCCGGCGGGTTTGAGCAACGTCGTGGCCATCGCGGGTGGCGTCTATCACAGCGTCGCGTTGCGCCGTGACGGCACCGTCGTCGCGTGGGGCTACAATGACGTCGGTCAGGCCACGGTGCCGGATGGCCTCGCCGGTGTGAGGAGCATCAGTGCGGGGAACGCGACTTCGTTTGCCCTTGGGACGAACATCGACTTTGGACCATCCATCACCGTGCTGGAGGATAGCGGCCCCACCAATGTTTTGGCGGCGCATAACATCTCCGTCGGCCCGGCGAATGAGGCCAGCCAGATGGTGGCCTTCACGCTGACCAACGACCGCCCCGCCTTGTTCAGCGCCCAGCCAGCAATGGCGGCGGATGGCACATTGAGTTTCACCCCGACCGCGGGAATGTATGGCTACGCTCGAGTGACGGTTGTGGCGCAGGACAACGGTGGCACAGCCAACGGTGGGGTGGACAAGACGACGAACACCTTCACCATCACCGTGCTGCCGGTGAATGACGCGCCGAGCTTCACGCTGCCTTCAGTAGGTCTGGCTACTTGGACCGCACGGGAGAGCAGCCGAAACTGGTCAGCCGTTGCCGCATCGGCTGACGGCAGTAAGCTGGTGGCCGCAGTTTACGGAGGGCAGCTATACACTTCGAGTGATGGCGGCTTGACGTGGACGGCGCATGACAGCAACCGCAGCTGGGTTTCAGTGGCCTCGTCGGCAGATGGCACCAAATTGATTGCGGTCAATGCTGATGTTTTTGTCGGCACGGTCTATCGCTCTACGGATTCCGGGGTAAGTTGGACCCCAATCACTTCCGACACCCTCCTCAGATCGAATGACCGCTGGTGGACTGGAGTGGCATCTTCCGCCGACGGCAGCACCTTGGTGGCCGTGAACAATGGCTTCAGCCCCGGCCACTTTATTCATGTTTCTCGCGACTCGGGGGCAACTTGGCAAAAGCGAATGACAGATGCTCCCCGCCGCTGGAGTGCTGTGGCGATGTCATCCGATGGGGAAAAAATGGTTGCCGTGGACAGGGGCCATACTAATCCACCCAACGGAGACGGTGATGCCAATGGCGGCCGAATCTACACCTCCACCGACGGAGGGACGAACTGGGTGGCGCGTGAGACGAACCGCTCATGGGTATCTGTCGCGTCATCCTCGGACGGCGTCAGGCTTGTGGCGGCGACTCAAGGTGGCCAGCTATACACTTCCAGCGATAGTGGCGTTACGTGGACAGCCCGGGAGAACAACCGCAACTGGCAGGCCGTTGGCTCATCTGCCGATGGGCGCAAGCTGGTCGCGGCCGAGTATGGCGGTCAGCTATACACTTCGACGGATTGTGGGGTGACTTGGACGGCACGGGAAAGTCGATACTGGTATTCGGTTGCGTGGTCAGCGGATGGCAGCAAGTTGATCGCGGTGGATTATTACGGTCAGATTTTCACTTCAACCGAGGCGGTGAGAGTTCTGGAGGACACCGGGGCGTATGCGCAGACCGGCTTCGCAGCCAGCATCACTACGGGTGCTGCGAACGAACCGGCGCAAAGCGTGAGCTTCCTGCTCACGACGGACAATAATGCGCTCTTCAGCATTCAGCCGACG
>RFVF01000072.1 GCA_009922615.1 Pseudomonadota bacterium | reverse complement strand
GCTCTAGGATTGCCGGAAAGCTATGCCCGACGAGCCAGAAATCGACTTTGAGAAGTTGAAAGCCGGCGACTCTGCCCAGTGGGAAGAAGTTTGGAGAGACCAGCATGACTACCTTTTCAAGGTATGTGCGGAATTCAGGCTGACACTGGGCAGTGGGCCCGTTGAGGAACACATTCAGGAGACGTTTTGCAAACTCAGAGAGGTGTTGGAAGACGGGAGGCTCAAATGCTACACCCACGTTCGCCGATGGCTGCGAGTGACTGCGCTGAATGCCTTGCGCGACGAGGTGGATCGGGTGAAGACAACCAAGCGTGGGGGAGGTGGGTTGATTCCGCTCGAGGACTGGGTGGAATCTCGCGATGACCCGAAATCGAACGATTCTGGGACGGAAATTCCAATTATTCGCGCGGACGAAACCAAACTGGAAAGGCGTGTCACCCCAGATGAGGCTGTCCACCGTATCCTGCTGGCCGCAGATCTGGAGGAAGCGATGGGAAACATCTCCCCCCAACATGCAAACGTCCTGCATGACAGATTTGGTGCAGGACTTTCATATGAAGAGATCGCTCAAAAGCGGAAAATCAAGATCGGCTCCGTGGGGGTGTTGAAGCAACGAGGTTTGGATGCCATGCTTGTCCGCTTGCCGGCCCGCGACAAGATGCTTTGGGAGCCGAAGACAAAAGCTTTGGAAACTCCGTTCGCTGAACGAAAGCCATGAACAAGAACGAGCAGAGAGAAGAACTGGAGCGTGCGTTTCACGAAGTCGCGCCCATCCTGCGTCGGTGGGCGAAAGCGCCTAAGGCAGAAATGCCGCCGCACATGCTCAAAGCACTCCGAGAAGACCTTGACCGGCACCATCCCACGCCTCCGCCCATGCAGGAAGAGTTGGCCGAGATAGCATTGCTGCTCCTGGCCGAGCAATCCATGCAGCCAGATGATCTGGTGACAGCGTTGCGATTGC
The DNA here is from genome assembly GCA_009922615.1 of Pseudomonadota bacterium. Classification (GTDB taxonomy): domain Bacteria; phylum Verrucomicrobiota; class Verrucomicrobiia; order Limisphaerales; family SXTU01; genus SXTU01. Next base: position 23,539 of record RFVF01000072.1, on the reverse strand, counting down.
GGTCACATCGCGTGAACGATCAACACGTTGCCGAACTCATCAACCTGCTGATGGGACACGGGCTGATCGAGGAGGATCTGAAGGCCAGCGCTTCATTACCCAGCTCCGCCTACCGCGCCTCCTCGGCCACACGCAAGATGCTGGGACTTTCAAACACGCGTGAAAAAATCCGCTCGCTGCTGGAAAACGACTAGCCGTTCTGTTCAGCAAGTTCTCCACCCCGTCCAAGCTCGGTAGTTTCTCAGCCGCGTCACCCAACGGCTTTCGATCCAGCTTCGTGTAGCGGTCGTTCATCGCGTTCGACGAGTGGCCGGTAAATTTGACGCGGATCTCCTGGCTGACACCGGCGTTCGCCAGGGCGGAGTTGAAGCTGTAGCGAAGCGAGTGGAAGGTCTGCCAACAGACCTCCTCGAATCGTGTCGTGCCCTTCTTGACCGGCCTGAAAGCGCGAAATCGGGGCGGATTTGTAGGTGAGTTGGGAAAGGGTGAAAGTATTGACAACAGTAGGAGGTTGTGTGAGCCAGCGGCCGCGACCTCCAGCGCCCGTTTCACGGATTCCTGGCCCTTCACGTCCGCCATGTCCAGATGGTCGTCGTCGGTGTGGGATGGGCAACACTTGTAAGCCGGCCACGACGGCGGCCTCGGGCGCGTTGTCCTTCGGCACCAAAATTCCGGTGCGGCCATCCTGCTTCGCGCGCAGCGCGATGGGCAGCACGCCACGCACGGGACGCACGGCCCCGGTCAGCGCAAGTTCGCCCACCATCGCATAGCGTTCGAGGACAGTGCTCTCCATCTGCTCGCTCGCGGCGACCATCCCGACGGCGATGGGGAGATCGAAGCTGGGGCCTTCCTTCTTCACGTCGGCGGGCGCGAGGTTGATCGTCGTGCGGCCCATCGGAAACTTGAAGCCGGAGTTGGTGAGGGCGGTGCTCACGCGGTCGCGGGATTCCTTCACCGCCGTGTCGGGCAGGCCGACAATGACGACATTGGTGTCGCCCCAGCCGACGTTGACTTCCACCTCGACCGGATACGCCTCGATGCCCTGCACAGCAGCGGAACAGACCTTGGCCAGCATGAGTGGATTGTATGCCGGTAACGGGATTTTGGGCAATCCCAACTCTACAATGGGCGATCCTGCGGGGCGGGGGACGAAACCCGTGAATTATTTTGAGCGAACCTGACGGAATAGAACTGGAACTTGCGCGCGGGCTTGGCTGATCTCCGCAGCGTTTAGTTTTATCCCAGTCGTGCCGGGTGACATCAGGTTGTCGTAGTCAAGCCGGTGCGCCAGTCCGAGCGCGTGACCCAACTCATGGGCGATCACGCGGGCTAGTGGGTTATCCGTGCCGCCGGGCACGGGGCGGAGTTCAGGCCGGGGCTTCACGACGATCGCATCCGGAAAACAAATCCCATTCACCGAGCACTGTTCCACGAAATAGACGTTCAATACGTTGGTGCCACGCTGGTCGATCGGGAGGTAAACACGCAGCCACTCCGGCGATGCTTTGTGTGGGTGATCTGGGATTGGGCCGGGCCGGGCCGCCTCGGTGAGGACGGTTTCGAGTTGAAACCGGATGGCGGCCGCTGCCCAGATGCGGTTAATGGCCGGCCAGGTTTGCTCCACGCGTGCAGCGGTCATGCTGGAGTTCAATGGCGATCCTGAGTCCTCAGTCAGCAGGTGGACCCTGACTTGCACGACGAGGAAATCATGGGGAGTGGTGGCGTTGGTGGCGGCTATCGGTGGTGTGGACTGCGCAGTTCCATGAACCAGGCTCAGCAATAATGGAATCAACCAGACTCCGGCCCATTGCATACGCAACCACCCAATCAAAGCGTGTGAGTATGCCGTGTTGGTGTCTGCCGTGGTCATGAGGCGGTTGGGCCGGTCGCGCTGAAAATGTCGCTTAGTTGTTTCAATGGCCAAAAATCAACAGCGGAGTGAGTTCGTCAGGTGGACCGTTGCGGTCATTTCACCGGCCGCCGACCCAACTGAGTGTAAAACTGGTTCCAGCACTGGCCGAGCCACGCCGCTGCTGCGCCATAAATATCCCAAATTTATCCAACGAAGCCAGAGTTATGCACATTCCTCATTCTAGTCATGCAGAGCATTCAGTCGTTAATCGCGAGGGTTGGTATTCTCCCCGCTACACCCTGCGACCTGATGGCGACTGTCAAAAATCAGCACCGTAGAAGCCCCGCAGTGGATCCACAGATCCACTGCGGACAACGGCGGTGCGGTCGCCTTGTCGCAGGAAACTAAGTGCAAAAACTATGAAGCAAAATCGAACCCACCATCTCAAGCTCGCCACTGTTGGGGCCTGCTTGGGTGTCGCAGTGACTGGACTGGCTCCCCTCCAAGCCGAAACCACCGCTCCCGCTCAGGACGGCAAGCTCGACAAAGTCGAACGGGAAAACCAGGAACTGCGCAAGCGCCTGGAAGTCCTGGAATCCCTCGCGCAGAAGGAAGGTCTGCTCGCGAAATCGGACGCCGCCGCTGGCACCGTGTTGAAGGCTGCGACGGAAAGCATCTTCAGCGGCTTTGTCACCGCATCGTATTTCCATGATACCAGCCACCCGCCGACGGGCATTTCCCCCGGCTACCTCTGGAACCGCAAAAACGACTCGATTTCCCTCAACAAGGTGAAGCTCACCGTGGCCAGCCCGGCCGTGGCTGCCAGTGGGGACAAGTGGGACGTTGGCTACCGCGCCTCATTGATTTTGGGACAAGACGCGCCGGTAGTTAATTCGAGTGCTGCCACGCTCGGTTTCCAAAACCTCCGCGAAGCCTACGTGGAGATGAACATCCCCATCGGGACCGGCCTCAACGTCAAGGCGGGCGAACTTATCTCGTTGTTGAACTACGAGTCTGGCGATGGTGGTGCGGCGAACGACAACTTCTCGCAGGGCTATCAGTGGTTCTTCACTGGCAATGGCCCCTCGGGCGGCGTGCAGCTTGGCTATGCCTTGACGGACTGGTTGGATGTCAAAGTCCGCGTCGAGAACGGTCTCTATGCCGGTCCCGTTGACAACAACCGGAGCAAATCCGTCATGGTCGCCTTCGGCATCAAGCCGATGGACAAGGTCTGGTTGAGCCTGATCGGCCATGATGGCTACGAGAACAACCTCGGCCTGGCACACCTCTCCGGCGGATCGCTCCTGGCCGGGTGGCAGGCGACGGACAAGCTGCACTTTGGAACCGAGCTGGACTATGAAAACGTCCGCGGTGGTGCCGTGCAGCCACACACCGACAGTTCAGTCTGGTCCACGGGCCTCTGGGTTTCATACGCACTGACGGAAAAGCTGACACCGGCACTACGTGCTGAATTCCTCAGTGACCACGACGGCAAGGTGGCCGTTCCTGCCTATGACCTCCCCGGCGGTTTTGCCGCCAACACTGGTCAGAGCTTGTCGAGCCTGGCCTTCACGCTCAACTACAAGCCCGCCCCCAACATCAAGATCCAGCCCGAGGTGCGCTATGACCACAGCTCGTTCAAGACCGCCTTTGGCACCAAGCAGGACCGCGTGATTTTCGGCAGCGGCATCTCCTACTTGTTCTAACCCCTGTCGGTTGCAGTCTGAAATCAAACTATAACCAAACTGAAATAGAACTCATGAAATCCACACTCGTATCCAATCTGCTCTGCGGAGCTGCTGCTGCTGCGCTGTCCTTCAGTGCGATGGCGGCGGACACCGTGAAGGTCGGCGTGCTCCACTCCCTGAGTGGCACGATGGCCATCAGCGAAACTTCGCTCAAGGACGTGCTCCTCTTCACGTTCGACGAGATCAACAAGGCTGGCGGCATCAAGGTGGGCGGCAAGAAGGTGCTCATTGAGCCCGTTGTCGTGGACCCCGCGTCCAACTGGCCGCTCTTTGCTGAAAAGGCCGAGCAGTTGCTGGTCAAGGACAAGGTCTCCGTCGTGTTCGGCTGCTGGACCTCGGTCAGCCGCAAGTCGTGCCTCCCGGTGTTCGAGCGCAACAACGGCCTGCTCTTCTACCCCGTGCAGTATGAGGGCGAGGAGTTGTCCAAGAACATCTTCTACACTGCTGAAGCCGTGAACCAGCAGGCCGTCCCGGCTGTGGATTACATGCTCGGCGAGGGCAAGAAGAAGTTCTTCCTGCTTGGCTCCGACTACGTGTATCCCCGCACGACGAACAAGATCCTCAAGCAATATCTGAAGTCCAAGGGCATTCCGGACTCGGACATCGAGGAGATCTACACGCCGTTCGGCCACACGGACTACCAGACCATCGTCGCCTCGGTGAAAAAATTCGCCGCCGGTGGCAAGGCCTGCATCATCAGCACGCTCAACGGCGACACCAACGTACCGTTCTTCAAGGAGTTCGCCAACGCGGGCCTCACCTCGGAGAACTGCCCGGTCGTCTCCTTCTCCATCTCGGAGGATGAGTTCCGCGGCCTGCCGGCCAAACAGCTCGTCGGCCATCTCGGCTGCTGGACCTACTTCATGTCCATCAAGTCCCCGGAGAACACCAAGTTCGTCGGCGACTTCATGAAGTGGATCAAGGCTCCCGTCGTGACCGGTGTGGATTACAAGGTGACCGGCATCGATGCCAAGGGCCGTGTGACCTGCAGCCCCATGAACCTCTCCCGCATCGGCGTGTATCTATGGAAGCAGGCCGTCGAGAAGGCGGGCACGTTTGAAGTGGACGCCGTCCGCACCGCGCTCATCGGCCAGAAGTTCAAGGCCCCGACCGGCGAAGTGACGATGCAGGAAAATCACCACTTGATTAACCCGGTGTTCATTGGTGAAACCCTCGCGACCGGTCAGTTCAAGATCATCAAGTCGCTCGGCGCTGTCGCGGGCGAGCCGTTCAGCGAGAAGTTCCTGACGAAGAAATAGGTGGTTGTGAGTTAGTTCCGGGGGAGGCGGGCGCGTGCATTCGCTCGCCTCCCCTTTCGATAAACCAAGTCCTCATTCCCGCCTGAAACCACTCCGTCGAATGTCCACCCGCACCGGCCACAATCCCACCGCCCGCCGCCTGGCATCTGTGCGTTGGGCTGTTGCCGGACTCGCCGCTGCTGGGCTCCTGTTGGCTGCGTCCTTTCTCCCGCTTGCCGTGGGTGCGCCTGCGGTCCCGGCTCAACCCACTTTCCCGCATCGCGCTGAACTCGTCGCCGCCGTGCTGTCCGAGGACGCGCCGAAGCAGTTGGAACTCGTTAAAAAGCTCGTCGAGGCCGGTGGTGATCCGCTCGTCGAGCAAGCTCTCGCCGCGTGGCGGCAGGGCGGCGTTTTCCTCTATGAAACCAACGACACCCGCACGCCGTTCCTGCTGGACCCTCAAGCTGATCCTGATGGCCAGGCCCGTGCACTGCGCCTTGCGGATGGCGAGCAGTTGAAAGACCCCGCTGGCAAACCACTCCGGTTCGCCGCCACGGATCTGACGCCGGTGGACACGGATTCCAAGCTGCGCAAGGCCATCAAGGTCACGCTCGATCTCTTCGCGCTCGCCAATCCCGATCCGAAGATGCGGCGCGATGCCGTGACCAAACTCGGCCAGGAACAGAACGCCGAGTATCTGCCGTATTTCGAGGCACGTCGAACCAAGGAGAGGGAGAAAGAAGTTGTCCGGGCACTTACCGAAGCCGTGGCGCTCACGCGCACGGTGGACGAGGACGTGAAGGTCCGCGTGGCTGCCATCAATCAACTAGCCGAGCTGCGGTCCATCAATTCGCTGCAATTCCTCCAGAAGATCGAGAAGGACAACAAGGCCGTGACTTCGCCGGGGGCGAAGGAAACCTTCGAGGCCGCGCACGCCGCCGTGCAGCAGATCGAGTCTTACTTGGCGATGGGGAACCTTTTCGGCACGGCGTTTCGCGGCTTTAGCCTCGCCGCCGTGCTGCTCGTGGCCGCGCTGGGCCTGGCAATCACGTTCGGCCTGATGGGCGTCATCAACATGGCGCACGGTGAGCTCATCATGATCGGGGCCTACACCGCCTACGTGACGCAGAACCTGTTCCGTGCGAAGCTTGGTGCGACGGGTGCGGGCTTTGACACCTACTTTTTGGCAGCGCTGCCGTTTTCATTCCTCGTCTCAGGTCTGGTCGGCCTCATCCTGGAACGCGGTGTCATCCGCTTCCTCTACAAGCGTCCGCTGGAATCGCTGCTCGCCACGTGGGGCGTCAGCCTCGTGTTGCAACAAATCTTCCGGCACATCTTCGGCGCGGCGAATGTGCAGGTCAATTCGCCGAGCTGGCTCAACGGCAGTTACGTCGTGCATGACGTGCTCTTCGCCTACAACCGGCTCTTCGTCATTGGCTTCGCGGTGTTCATCGTGTTTGCCACGTATCTGCTGCTCACGCGCACCAGCCTGGGTTTGCAAATTCGCGCGGTGATGCAGAACCGCCAGATGGCCTCGGCGCTCGGCGTGCGCACGGATCGTGTGAACATGATGACCTTCGCGTTCGGTTCCGGCCTCGCCGGCATGGCGGGCGCGTGCCTCTCGCAGATCGGCAACGTCGGCCCGAGCCTGGGCCAGAGCCACATCGTGGACTGCTTCATGATCGTGGTGCTCGGTGGCGTGGGTAATCTAGTCGGCACCGTCTGTGCCTCGCTGGGCGTGGGTGTCACCGATCAGATTCTCCAGCCATGGCTCGGCGCGGTGCTGGGCAAGATCACTGTGTTGGCGGGCATCATCCTGTTCCTGCAATGGCGGCCCGCCGGTTTGTTTGCCACGCGCACCCGGAGCTTGGAGGGATGATGGACACGGCCAAATTTCATTCCCCCGACCTCGCGGCCAGACAATCCGTGTGGAAGACGTGGGCTCTTCGTTTGTGGAACACGGGCGTTGATGCCTCGGTGAAGTATGGTGGTTGGTTGCTAAGGTTGTTTTCATGAAGTCGCCTTTTCCCAAACGCGAACTCTGCTTCATCGCGGTCATCGCCGCGCTCGTGCTCGTGGTGGTGCCGTGCCTGAACGCCTTCGTGCCCAGCACGAGCGCGCTCCATGTCAGCACGTTCACGATGAGCGTCTATGGCAAGTATCTCACCTATGCCGTGCTGGCGATGGGCGTGAACCTACTCTGGGGCTACACGGGCATTCTCAGCTTGGGCCAGTGCTTGTTCTTCTCGCTCGGCGGCTACTGTCTCGGGATGAACCTCATGCTGATGATCGGCAAGCTCGGCCAATACAAGGCCGACATTCCGGACTTCATGGTGTTCCTCGAATTCCCGAAACGCTTCCCCGAAACCGGCGGCCTGCCGCCGCACTGGATTCCCTTCAAGCACTTCTGGTTCGCCGCGCTGATGGTGGTCGTGGTGCCGGCCGTGGTCGCCTACATCTTCGGCTGGCTGGCCTTTCGCTCGCGCATCAAGGGCGTCTATTTTTCCATCCTCAGTCAGGCGCTGACCTACGCGGCCACTCTCATGTTCTTCCGCAATGACTTCACGTTTGGCGGCAACAACGGCCTGACGGATTTCAAGTTCATCCTCGGCTTCGACGTGAATCATCCTGCCACGAAACGCACGCTCTATGTCGCGTCCGGCGTGCTGCTGCTGCTCGTCTATCTCTTCTGCCGCTGGCTCAACACTACGAAGTTCGGCCTCATTCAGCGCGCCATCCGCGACTCGGAGAACCGCGTGCTCTTCAGCGGTTACGCCACTGCCCACTTCAAGTTGTTTGTCTTCGTGGTCGCTGGCGTCATCGCGGCATTGGGCGGTGCGCTCTTCGTGCCGCAGGTCGGCATCATCAACCCCAGCGAGATGGCCCCAGACAAGTCCCTCGAAGCGGTCGTCTGGTGCGCGGTGGGCGGTCGGCAAAGTCTCATCGGCCCGATTCTGGGTGCGATCAGCATCAACTCCCTCAAGAGCTACGCCACGCACGCCTTCGCCGAGCAGTGGCCCTACATTTTGGGCCTGCTGTTCATCTTCGTGACGTTGTTCATGCCGAAGGGAATCGTCGGTATCCCTGAGCAGTTCCGTGAATTGAAGGCCCGCCTTAACCGCAAGCCCAAGGACGAAACCACGACAGCGCCCGTCCCCGTCGAACCCGCCAAGCCCAAAGTTTCCTGACCCGTGAGCGCGCATAAAGAATTCATCCTTACGCTCGAAGGCGTCACCAAGTCGTTCGATGGCTTCAAGGCCATCAATGACCTGAACTTCTACATGGACACTGGCGAACTCCGCGTGGTCATTGGCCCGAATGGCGCCGGCAAGAGCACCATGCTGGACCTGATCACCGGGCGCACCGCCCCAGACGTGGGCAAGGTCGAGTTTGGCAAGGACACCGACCTCACCGAGCTGAACGAATATGAGATCAACCGACTGGGCATCGGGCGCAAGTTCCAGACGCCGTCCGTTTATGTGGACAGCACGGTTTTCGAGAACATCTGGCTCTCACTCGAAGGCAGCCGCAGTCTCTGGTCCTGTCTCTTCTCCCGCATCACTTCGGAGCAGCGCGACCGCATTCAGGAAGTGATGAAGACCATCGGCCTCGTGGACAAGGCGGATACGAAGGCAGGCCTGCTCTCGCACGGCCAGAAGCAGTGGCTCGAGATCGGCATGTTGCTTGCCCAAAATCCGAAGCTCCTGCTGGTGGACGAACCCGCCGCCGGCATGACCGACGAGGAAACCCACAAGACCGGCGAGTTGCTGATGAGCCTCGAAGGCAAGCACAGCATCGTGGTCATTGAGCACGACATGACCTTCGTCCGCCAGATCGCCCGCAAGGTCACCGTCCTGCATCAGGGCCACGTGCTTTGCGAAGGCACCGTGGACCAGGTGCAGAACGACGAGCGCGTGATCGAGGTTTATCTCGGCAGAAAGAAGAAGGCGTGAACCCGATGAAGAAGTGTTTAGTAATTAGTAATCAGTGCCTGACAGGTGAGCATTCGTCCGCAGGGCGACTAATCACTAATCACTAATCCTTTCCCCATGCTCTCCCTCTCCGAAATCAACGTCTCCTACGATGGCTCTCACATCCTGCGCGGCGTGAACATTGAGGTGCCGCCCCGCAGCCTCGTCTGCCTCATGGGCCGCAACGGCGTCGGCAAAACGACCACGCTCAAGAGCATCGTTGGCTTGGTGAAGACCGATTCCGGCGTCGTGAAGCTCGACGGCAAGGATCTTAATACGTGCCGGCCGGACGAGCGTGCTCGCAACGGTGTCGGCTACGTTCCCCAGGGCCGCGACATTTTCCCTCACCTTACGGTCTGGGAGAACTTAAAGCTCAGCCTCGTCGTGCACGGCGCGAAGGCTAACGGCCAGGTGGACCACGTGCTCGAATTGTTCCCCATCCTGAAGGAGTTTCTCCAGCGCAAGGGCGGCGTGCTCAGCGGCGGCCAGCAGCAGCAGCTCGCCATCGCCCGTGCCCTGCTCACGGATCCCAAGGTGCTCATTCTCGACGAGCCTACCGAGGGCATCCAGCCCAACATCATCGACCTCATCGGCGACACCCTGGTGAAGATCAAGAAGGAGGGGAAAATCAGCATCCTGTTGGTAGAGCAATATCTCGACTTCTGCCTCGCGGTCGGGGACAACTTCTACATCATGGATCGTGGCTCCATCGTGGCGTCCGGTCCGATCGCGCAACTCAACGACGACCTCGTCAAACTGCATCTGACTGTATGAACCAGCCTGTTACTCGTTTCTTCGCCTCCGTCGCCACTTTCGCCCTCGCCCTCGCCGCTCAAGCCCATCCCGGCCACGATTTGCACGACGCATCTGCGCGGCACTTGTTTACCAGCGCAGACCACCTCGCGGTGCTGGCCCTCGCGGGTGCGGCCCTGTGGTTTGGTGCGCGCTCCGTGCAGGATCGCCTGCCGCGCCGGGTGCTTCAAGGGATTGGCGTGTTGGCCATTGCTGTCGCCGGCCTTGTCTGGGGACTGCGTGCCTGATGGTCGCTGAGATTCATGCCCCTGCCACACGTCGTTCCGGCCACGCCCGCTTGCAATGCGAGCGCATCGCCGGGAAGTCGGCCGTAACGACCGCCTTCGCGACTTCCCCGCTAAAACTCCTCACGCCCCGCTCGCGCGGCGAGAGTGTCTGGGCCTACCTCAGCAGCTTCGGCGGAGGCATGGTCGCCGGGGATGAAACTTGGCTCGACCTTCACACCGGTCCCGGCACCCGTTGCTTTGTCGGCACGCAGGCTTCGACCAAAATCTACCGCAACCCGACGCATCGTCCCTGCTCGCACCGCGTCCGCGCCGAGGCCGACGAAAACAGCCTGCTCGTTCTCGCGCCCGATCCCGTCCAGTCTTTTGCGGACTCCAGCTTCAGCCAGCGGCAGAAAATCTTCCTGCACCCGACTGCAGGTTTGGTGTTGCTGGACTGGTGCTGCTCCGGTCGCGTTGCGCGCGGTGAACGCTGGGCCTTCAACTCCTACGCCAGCCGCATCGAAGTCTTTGCCACCGAAGCTGCTTCTCGACCCTCGCGCCGACTTTTCCTCGACTCGCTACTCCTTTCCCCAGCGGACGGTCCGCTTGATGCCCCGATGCGCCTCGGCCGTTTCAACTGCCTCGCACTCCTGCTGCTCCTCGGTCCGCCCGTGGCATCCGCCGCACAGCAACTCCTCGCTGCCTTGGCCACCCGTTCGGTGGAACGCCGCGCCCCTTTGATCGTCAGCGCCAGCCCGCTCGGTGACGGCGCGTTGCTCCGCATCGCTGGTGAAAGTTTCGAGGACGTGGCCCGCGAGTTACACACGCACCTCGCGTTCCTTCCCGCGCACCTCGGCGATGACCCTTTTGCACGCAAATGGTAAACACCCAAACTTCTGGCTCCTAACTCCCAGCTTCTGCCCTCCGCGCCATGCATCTCAGTCCCCGCGAACTCGATAAACTCACCCTCCACGCCGCTGGCTCGCTGGCGCAGAAGCGCCTCGCCCGCGGCGTGAAACTCAACCATCCCGAAGCCGTGGCGCTCATCGCCACCGTGCTGCTTGAATTCATCCGCGACGGCAAAAGCGTCGCTGAGTTGATGAATCTTGGCCGCCAGTTGCTCGGGCGGAACCAAGTCATGCCCGGCGTGCCGGAAATGATTTACGACGTGCAAGTCGAGGGGACTTTCCCCGACGGCTCGAAGCTCGTCACGGTGCATCACCCGATCGCCTGCGAGAACGGCGATCTGAAACTTGCGCTTCACGGCAGCTTCCTGCCGTTGCCGGATGTTTCCATTTTCAAATCCGTCGCCGCCGAACCGATTCCGGGCTCGACGGAAATCAAGGACGGCGAGATCGAACTCAACGTCGGTCGCACCACCGCGGGAATTCCCGTCACGAATCTAGGCGACCGCCCGATTCAGGTTGGCAGCCACTACCATTTCATCGAGACGAACGCCTCACTCCAGTTCGACCGCGCGAAAGCCTACGGCCTGCGCCTCGACATTCCCGCCGGCACGGCGGTTCGTTTCGAGCCGGGCGAGACCAAGACTGTGAAGCTCGTCGCCATTGCCGGGAAGCAGGTCATTCGTGGCGGCAATAACCTTGCGAGTGGCAAGGTCTCCGCCGCCGGGAAAAAGGCCGCAACGAAACGTGTGAAAGCCAATGGCTTTGCTACCACCTAAATGACCACAGAAACACAGAGCGCACAGAGAAACACATTTTTCAACTCTGCGCTCTCTGTGCCTCTGTGGTGAAAACCAATCTCCTATGTCGCACCCCATGAAACGCTCGCACTACGCCGACATGTTCGGCCCGACCACTGGCGACAAAGTCCGACTCGGTGACACGTCGCTCATCGCCGAGGTTGAGAAGGATTTCACCGTCTATGGCGACGAATGCAAATTCGGCGGCGGCAAAGTCATCCGCGAAGGCATGGGCCAGGCGGCTGGAGTTGGTGCAAAGGATGCGCTCGATTGCGTCATCACCAATGCGCTCGTGCTGGACTACACGGGGATTTACAAGGCTGACATCGGCATCAAGGACGGCCTCATCTCCGGCATCGGCAAGGCGGGCAATCCCGACATGATGGCGGGCGTGACCAAGGGCATGATCGTCGGCGTCACGACGGAAGTCATCGCGGGCGAAGGTCTCATTCTCACGGCGGGCGGCCTCGACACGCACATCCATTTCATCTGTCCGCAGCAGGCGCACGAAGCCATCGCTGCTGGACTCACGACGATGGTCGGCGGCGGCACCGGTCCGGCGGTCGGCACGTGCGCCACGACCTGCACTCCCGCGCCGTTTTATTTCAAGGCGATGTTGCAGGCGGTGGATTCACTCCCGCTCAACTTCGGTTTCACCGGCAAAGGCAACACCGCCTTGGCCGCTGGTTTGCCCGAGCAGATCGCTGCCGGTGCGATTGGCCTAAAGCTCCACGAAGACTGGGGCACGACACCGGCCGCGATTGATTGCTGCCTGACGATGGCGGACAAACACGACGTGCAGGTGACCATTCACACGGATACGTTGAACGAATCCACGTTTGTTGAGGGAACGATTGCCGCGTTCAAGGGCCGCACGATTCACACCTACCACAGTGAAGGCGCAGGTGGCGGTCATGCGCCGGACATCATCCGCATTTGCGGCGAGCCGAACGTGCTGCCGAGTTCCACCAACCCGACGCGGCCTTACACGGTCAACACGATTGACGAGCATCTCGACATGCTCATGGTCTGCCACCACCTCGATCCGAACCTGCCCGAGGACGTCGCATTCGCCGAGAGCCGCATCCGTGGCGAGACCATCGCGGCGGAAGATATTCTGCACGACCTGGGCGCGATCAGCATGATGAGCTCGGATTCGCAGGCGATGGGCCGCATCGGCGAAGTCATCACGCGTTCATGGCAGACGGCGGACAAGATGAACCAGCAGCGTGGTCGCCTGCCCGAGGAAAAGGGCGACAACGACAACGTCCGCATCAAGCGTTACCTCTCTAAATACACCATCAATCCCGCGCTCGCGCACGGCATGGCGCACATCATCGGCTCGATTGAAGTCGGTAAGCTCGCCGATCTCGTGTTGTGGAAACCGTCGATGTTCGGCGCGAAGCCGGAGATAGTCGTAAAAGGCGGCGTGATTGCGTGGGCGCAGATGGGCGACCCAAACGCGAGCATTCCCACGCCGCAACCGGTGTTCATGCGTCCGATGTTCGGCGCATTCGGTCGCGCGACGGGGATGACCTCGATCGCCTTCGTCAGCAAACTCGCGAAGCAAAAAAACGTCGGCAAAGCCTACGGCCTGACCAAGCGCGTCGAAGCGGTGAAAGGCTGTCGCAAGGTCGGGAAGAAAGACCTGAAGTGGAACAACGCAATGCCGAAGATCACGGTTGATCCTGAAACGTATGAGGTGCGTGCCGACGGTGAATTGCTGACGTGTGAGCCGGCGAAAGTGCTGCCGCTCGCGCAACGGTATTTCCTTTTTTGAGATGCCGGCAGGAGCAACCAAACGGAATGGTCACGTTGGCGAGCTGCGTTCCGTTATCGCACTCCCTGGAGTGGTGCTGAGAGACGCAGCCGCCGTTCTCCCTAACCCCGGCCTCGCACTTAATGAGGGTGAACGAAGTGCTGACTGGCTCCTCTGGCAGCTCGCTGACTCCGCGTTTCCTACCGGTGGCTTCGGCCATTCCGGTGGCCTCGAAGCCGCGTGGCAACACGGCGAAGTGACGCGCGCCAATCTTCCTGGCTTCCTGGAAACCAGCCTCCGCCAATGCGTCCGGTGCTCGCTGCCGTTCGTCGCGGCGGCTCATGCGGACACCGAGCGCCTGCCCGAGCTGGTTGCTCACTGCGACGCGTTTCTATCCAACCACGTCGCCAACCGTGCCAGCCGCCTGCAAGGACGCGCCTTCTGGACTGCCGTCACGCGCGCCTTCCTGCCGGACCTCGCCGAGCCGCCCGAACGGTGCCACCTTGCGCCCGTGTTTGGCGTGCTTTCGAGCCGGTTGGGCCTCGCGACGCTCCCGGCCGCGCGGCTGTTTTTGTTTCTGCATTTTCGGGGGCTCGTCTCCTCGGCCGTGCGGCTCGGCATTGTTGGCCCGCTCGAAGCGCAGTCCATGCAGCACCGGCTCGGGCCCGTCGCGGAATCCGTGGCCACCCATGCCGCCACGTTGACACTCGACGACCTCGCGCAAACCGCGCCCCTGCTCGACCTCTGGCAGGGCGCGCAAGACCGGCTTTACTCGCGGCTCTTCCAAAGTTGAATCACCCATGAATCGCATTCTGCTCCACCCGCATGCTCACTCGCACAGCCACGGTCCCGGCGGTCACACGCACGAGCCCATGGATCACCCCGGCCACTTTCACGAGCGCGACCAGCCGTTGCATCGCGACTACACACACCGTGCTTTCACCGTGGGAGTGGGCGGTCCTGTGGGTAGCGGTAAAACCGCGTTGATGCTCCAGCTTTGCCGGAAACTACGCGAGACGATGAACATCGCCGCCGTCACCAACGACATTTTCACCAAGGAGGACGGCGAATTCCTCGTGCGCAACGACGCGCTTGCCGCCGACCGCATCCAGGCTGTCGAGACTGGTGGCTGCCCGCACGCCGCGATTCGCGAGGACATCACCGCGAACCTGCTCGCACTTGAGGAACTGCATCGGAAATTCAAACCGCAACTCCTGTTGATCGAGTCCGGCGGTGACAATCTCGCCGCGTGCTACAGTCGCGAACTCGCCGACTACACGATCCAAGTCATCGACGTGGCCGGCGGCGACAAGATCCCGCGCAAAGGAGGCCCCGGCATCACTCAGAGCGACCTGCTCGTCATCAACAAGACCGACCTCGCGTCGCTCATCGGCGCGGATTTGGGCGTGATGGAACGGGACTCAAAAAAAATGCGCGGCAATGGTCCGTTCGTCTTTGCGCAGGTGAAAAATGGCGTGGGTGTGGACGCGATCATTGACCACATCCTGCACGCTTGGCAGCACGCGATGGGAGTGGAGCACTCCCACGTCTAGGCCGTTTATTCCTTCTTCTTGAAAAGATCGCCGATGCCTTTGGTGACGCCTTTGGCGGCACCAGCAGCGGCTCCGCCCACGCTCTTGGCGGCGTCCGTCACGCCTTTACCGATCGCCCCCAGCGCGCCGGAGACGGCGGTGGTGGTCTTGGTCATGACTTCCTTCATCACCACTTTGATGACTTCGGCGGGTGTGACGCCTTCGGCTCCCTGACCGAGGTTGGTGAGCTTGATGTCGGGCAAGGGCACGGTGGCGGATTTGCCGCCGAGGATGGTCATGCTGAGGTTGATCTTCGCATTGGAAATGACGAGTTCATCCACCTGCAACTTCTTGCCGGGCGCGCTTTTCTTTTCCTTCGCCGCGCCGAGCAGGGCAGTGACGTAGGCGTCGATGTTTTCCTGAATCTTGCCGAGATTGCTGCCGCTGAGGCTGCCCTCGAAGGTGATCTCCGCACTGTCGGCCTTGATGGACTGCACCACGATCTTGTCGCCGAGTAGCGACATGGGCTTTACTTGTAGGCTAGCGACGCCGAGTTTCACGGCGTTGGGCGTCTTGAAGCCCTCGGGGTTGCCGATGACCAGGCCGCGGATTTCACCGCCGCCGGAGAGTGCCGAGATGCTCACGCTGTCGAGGCTGATTGGGGCCTTGATGACCTCGGGGCCAAAGGAGACCACGCCCTGCTTGACGATGAAGTTGAGGGACATGAACAGGACGACGAGCGCGAGAAGCGCGACGACGGCCAGGGCGATGGCGATTTTGACGAGTTTGCTTTTCATGGTTAAATGCGGGGGCTGGGTTGCTGCCCTCAGAACGGCGGGAGCTTAGACAGGAACCGAACGGACGCAACCGCAGATTGGCCGTCAGGACCGGGCTTCGCTCCGCGCAGTGAGAAGCCGCGGGTGCCGGGGCAGGTGCGGGTGCAGCGGGGTGTGGAATTCGGACGGCGCACAGTCGGAACAGAGGATTTGTGCGCCGACCAGTTCGACTTGGCGAAGGGAGAAACGGCGGCGGCAGCCGTCGCATTGTTCCATCAGCTCGGGCCCCGCCCCGCCGCGCACGAGGTGGGCCAGGGCGGAACGAACCGGGGATTGGCTGCGCTGGGCACTCATGCGTTGTGGCATGGGTAACAAGCAGCGCGGGGTGTCGTCAACGCCGCGTTTCCAAAAAATCGCGCCGCTTCTCTTTGCTCAAGCCCGCCGCTACCTTCCCGTCTCCAGTGGCCACCACGCTTTACGACCTGCTGCCGCGCGGCGATGACTTGAGCAACGACACTCTGCTCGGGCGCTTCCTCGATTATGTCGCCGCGCGCGGGCTGGAGCTGTATCCGACGCAGGAATCGGCGATCCTCGAACTCTTCGAGGAGAAGAACCTCATCCTCAACACGCCCACCGGCTCGGGCAAATCGCTCGTCGCAGCCGCCGTGCATTTCCGCGCGCTGGCGCAGGGTAAACGTTCCATCTACACCTGTCCGATCAAGGCGTTGGTGAACGAGAAGTTCCTCGCGCTCTGCCGCGAGTTCGGCCCGGACAACGTCGGCCTGAGCACCGGCGATGCGACGGTGAACCGCGATGCGCCGATCTTGTGTTGCACCGCTGAAATCCTTGCGAACATCGCACTTCGTGAAGGCCGCGACGCCACGGTGCGCGAGGTAGTGATGGACGAATTTCACTACTACGCCGACCGCGAGCGGGGCGTCGCGTGGCAGGTGCCGCTGCTGACGCTGCCGCAGGTGCGCTTTCTCCTGATGTCCGCCACGCTGGGCGACACGGCGTTCTTCGAGGCCGAGCTGACGCGCCTCAACGCGCGGCCCACCGTGACTATTGCGTCCACCGGCCGACCGGTGCCGCTGGAGTTTGCGTATTCGGAACTCCCCCTCGCCAAGACGCTCGAAAGTTTGCTCGCGGACGGCAAAGGCCCCGTTTACGTCGTCCACTTCACGCAGTTGGAAGCCGCGCAGAGCGCGCAGGACTTCACCAGCATCAACGTCGCGACGCGCGAGGAAAAAGCCGCTGTGGCCCAGGCGCTCGACGGGTTTAAATTCAGCAGCCCCTACGGTCCCGAAATTAAGAAGTGGCTGCGGCACGGCATCGGGCTGCACCACGCGGGCTTGCTGCCGAAGTATCGCGTGCTCATCGAGCAGCTCGCGCAACGCGGCCTGCTCAAGGTCATTTGCGGCACCGACACGCTGGGCGTGGGCATCAACGTGCCGATCCGCACGGTGCTCTTCACCAAGCTGTGCAAGTTCGACGGCCAGAAAACCGGCATTCTCAGCGCGCGGGACTTTCATCAGATCAGCGGCCGCGCGGGGCGCAAGGGTTTCGATGACAAGGGTTGGGTGGTCGCGCAAGCGCCGGAGCATGTGATCGAGAATCTCAAGCTAGCCGAGAAATCCGCGCGCGATGGCAAGAAGGTGGTCAAGCGCCAGGCTCCGGAACACAACTTCGTGAACTGGGACAAGAACACTTACACGCGCTTGATGAGCGCGCCGCCCGAGCGGCTCACGTCGCGCTTTGCGGTCACGCACGCGATGCTGCTCAATGTGTTGAGCCGGCCCGGCGACGGTTGCGCGGCAATGCAGCGGTTGATCCGCGACTGCCATGAGTCACCGAAACAAAAGCACGCGCACCGCCGCCGCGCGTGGCAGTTGTTCCGGTCCTTGGTGGAACACAAGATAATCGAGTTTGTAAAACCCGCACCGAAGGAGGATTCGCCATTCGCGATTCACGATTCGCAGTTGGGCAACGCCTCCAAGCTCCGCGTCAACGTCACGCTCCAGGATGACTTCTCGATGGATCAGACGCTCTCACTCTATCTGCTCGAGACGTTGCCGCTCATGGACCCGCAAGCGCCGGATTACGCGCTGGTCGTGCTCACGCTCGCGGAGTCCATCGTCGAGGATCCGGACGTGATCCTGCGCCGCCAGCTCAGTCGCGTGAAGGACCAGAAGATGGCGGAGATGAAGGCCGACGGCGTTGGTTACGATCAGCGCATGGACGAGCTGGAGAAACTCGAATACCCGAAGCCCAACCGCGAGTTCATCTACTCGACCTTCAACGCCTTCGCCGCGCGGCATCCGTGGGTCGGGCAGGAAAACATCCGGCCTAAATCCATCGCGCGCGAAATGTTCGAGGGCTTCCGCTCGTTCTCTGATTACATCCGCGATTACGAGCTGCAACGCGCCGAGGGCGTGCTGCTGCGGCACTTGAACAGCGTGCTCAAGGTGCTCACGCAAACCGTGCCCGACACGGCGAAGAATGACACGTTGCGCGAGCTGGAAATCTATCTCAGCACGATGCTGCGGCAGGTGGACGCGAGCCTCATGGACGAGTGGGAGCGCATGCGCAACCCGGCTTTCGTGCGCGCCGAGACGTCCGAGGTCCGCCCGGCGGTCGCGGAGGCGGCGGCCCGCGATGTGACCCGCGACACGAAAGCCTTCACCGCCGCGATTCGCACGCGGGTCTTTAGCTTCCTGCGGGCGTGGGTGAACGGCGACGCGGAGGCGGCGCTTGCAAATTTAGCATCGCTGGAAGATGCGGAAGGAACAACGTGGACCGCCGAGCGATTGCGCGGCGCGATGGATAATTTTGTCAGTGCTCACCGGCATCTGTGCCTCGATCCCGAGGCGCGCAATGCCCGGCACACTTACGTCATTCCCGCCGAGGACCGGCGCACCTGGCGTGTGCAGCAGATGCTCGTGGACCCCGACGCGCACAACGACTGGGTGGCGGAATTTTCCGTGGACCTCGCTGCCTCGCGCGTGGCGGAAGAACCCGTGCTGCGGCTCGTGCGCATCGCCAGCCTTGTCTGAAGTTTTTGCCGCGAAAGAACGCAAAGGGGGAAAATCGTCTTTTGCGTTCTTTGCGTTCTGTCGCGGCAAAGAAATCAGTGGCTCGCAGCGCGGACGAGCTCGGGAAAGGGGCAATGCTCGCAGAGCGCGTTGGAGTGCTCGCAGAAATCGCGGACGACCTGAAGCAAGCCTTGTTGCGCGGCTGCATGCAGGAAGAGGCCGCGCGGCGGTGCCCCGGCGAAGAGCCGTTCCCGCGCGAGGCGCAGGGTGGCGTTGTCCTCGCCGGCGGGCCACGTGAGGTAACGCGTTTCCGCCCGCGTGCGCAGCGTTTCATTGCGACCGGCGGCGGTGCGCGCCCAGAGCCACGGGAGGATCACGTTCACCGCGAGATCGGTGAGGCGCGCGTCGCCGAGCAGCGGCTGCGCTTTTTTTAAGCGCGGCGATTTCAACGTCCAGTGCCAGGACCAGAACGCGTCGGCGTCGGGCTGGAGCAGTTCAAGCAGCGAACGGGCGAGGGTCGCTGTGGTAACGTCGCGCGTGAACCAGCGTTCCAGCCGCGCGAGCAGGTCGCCGCTGGCGAGCCAGTGCGCGGCGAGTGCGAGGCGGCGCAGTGGTTGATTCGCGGGGCGCAAACCGCTCATGCGCCACGCGGCGCGCGGCAAAATGACTTCATCGAACCGTTCGCGCTCGCGCCACCAAGTGTCCCAGAGGCGGCGGAGATACTCGGCGTCCGCGCCCTGGCTGCGGGGCAATTCAGCAGGGAGCAAGCCGCTCCAGCCGGTGAGCCGCGCCTGCCATGCTTCGAGGCAAAGTGGTTCGGTAGTTGTGCCTGCGAGTTCCGCGAGGCGGCGCATGGGCCAGACGTTGTGCTTGTAGCCGAGCGCCGTGAAGAGGCCTTCCCACAGCGCACAATCCCAGCCGACTTGGCGGGCGCGGGCGGCGATGTGCGCGGCCTTGAGTTGCAGGCGAATCAACGCGGCTTGCTGGAGGATGGCGTCCAGCTCCGCACGCGGAAGTGCGTGCAGTGGGCCGCAACATTTCCCGGCGAGTTCGCCTGAGCGCGTCGCACCGTCGCCGCCGAACCACTCCGCGAGCTCGCCCAGCGGCGCATCAAGGCGGGATTTCAGCGCGAGCGTCGGCAGGCCGCTCGCGCTCGTGCCTTCCCACACGACGTGCAGCACGACGGCGCGGAAGTGCGGATTCACGTCGTGCTTGTGCGCGCGCCAGCCGCTGGCGGCCAGGTCCACTTCCACGTCACCGCGCTGCGGAGCTTCGTTGCCGAATTGCACGAGTGCGTCGCGGAAGTCCGGGCCGGGCTCGCGATTGAGGAAGCCGGGGTGCAGCACGCGCACGCTGCGGCCGTCGGCGAGCGTGAGCGCCTCGCGCAGCACGCGTTGGTGCTGCCAGACGGCTTGGAGTAAACGCTCCGGCGGCGGGGCGTCTTCACGCAGCGCCGTCGCACCGGGACGCGCCGTGCGCCAAGTGGCGTAGACATTGGCGGGGATGGGCATGGACTTGTGTTTGACCAGAATACAAACCGTGTCAACGGACGCAGCGAATTTCTTGCTCGTAGGCTTACTCACAAGCTTACCCTGCTGCTGTCTTTCCCCTGAAGGCATAAAGAGCAAGAGCAGGATTACGAGCAAGAGAGGAAGGCGAGCGCTTGCACCTTGCCGCTGACCTCGCCACACTCGCGCCCCTATGTCGTGGAAAGTGCTCATCACCGCCCGGGCCGCTGAAGAAGTCGGCCAGCCTGCTTATCAACTCCTGCGTGATTCCGGCTGCGAAGTCGTGCTCGCACCCAAGTTCGGCCCGCTCAGTGCCGACGATGTCCAGGCCTTCATGGCCGGCTGCGACGCCACGCTGTGCAGCGCGGACAAATATACACCCGCCGTGCTCGAACACGCCAACGCCGCCGGCATCAAGTGCCTTTCGCGCTGGGGCGTGGGCTACGACTCCATCGACATCCCCACCGCCACGCGGCTGGGCATCGTGGTCGCTTTCACACCGGGCATGCTCGACGGCGCGGTGGCGGACTACACGTGGGCGCTGCTCTTCGCGCTCGCACGCCGCGTGCACGAGGGCCACATCGTCATGCGCGACAACCGCTGGTCTGTCGCGTGGGGCCACGATGTGTCGAACAAGACGCTCGGTATCATCGGCTGCGGGCGAATCGGGCAGGCGGTGGCCAAGCGTGCTGCCGGTTTCAACATGCAGATTCTCGGTCACGACATCGCGCCGAACCCGCACGCGGAGGCACTGGGCGTGAAGTTCGTCTCCCTCGACGAACTGCTCTCCAGGAGCGATTTCGTTTCCCTCAACTGCGCGCTCACGCCGCAGAACCGCGGCCTCATCGGTGAAGCGCAGTTCAAGAAGATGAAACCCAGCAGCTACCTCATCAACACCGCGCGCGGCGCGCTTGTGGACGAAGCTGCGTTGGTCCGTGCGCTGGAGCAGAAGACCATCGCCGGCGCGGCGGTGGACGCCTTCAGCACCGAGCCGTTGCCCAACGACCACCCGTTGCGCCGCTGTCCGAACGTGCTGCTCACGCCGCACCAAGCCTTCAACGGCCGTGAGACCGGCGAGCGCGTGAGTCTCGCCGCCGCACAGGCCATCGTGGACTTGATGCACGGCAAGAAGCCGACGCATGTCGTGAACGGCGATGTGTTTCAGTCGCCGGCATTGCGGGCGAAGGTGAAGTGATGGCCGGCGAACGGTCTTTTCTCCTGCTCGGTCTTCGTCTCGCGATCGCGGGGGTGTTCCTCGCACTTTCCAGCTTCGCCGCTGACTGGCTTTACCTCGATAATGGCCAGATTCGCCTTGGCGTAGATCGCGCGGCGGGGGCGAGCATCGGCTTCTTCGGCGAGAGCGCGACGAGCCGGAACTTGCTGAACCATTACGACAAGGGCCGGTTCATCCAGCAATCCTACTACGGCGCGAAGGATGGCTCGGACTGGAACGGCAAGCCGTGGCGGTGGAATCCCGTGCAGGGTGGCGGCTGGCGTGGCGAACCAGCGCGCACGCTGGCCTTCACCAACACCGCGACCACGCTCTACGCCAAGACGCTCCCGAAGCATTGGGCCACGGGCGCGGATCTGCCGACGGTGGTGATGGAGGAGTGGCTCACGTTGACCAATCGCGAGGCGCACCTGCGCTTCCGCATGACTTACCGCGGTGCGACCAATCATCCAGCTGCGCATCAGGAGTTGCCGGCTGTCTTCGTGGACTACGCGCTGACCAACCTCGTTTACTATCAGGGCGCTGCGCCGTGGACGGGCACCTCACTCACGCGGCGCGTGCCGGGCTGGCCGAACGAATACGTGAAGCAACTCACGGAGAATTGGGCTGCCTTCGTGGACGGCCGTGACTGGGGCCTTGGCGTGTGCTTCCCCGGCACGGCGGAGATGACTTGCTACCGAGCGCCCGGCAAGCCCGGCCCGGCCGGCAGTGGCTGCTCCTACCTCGCGCCCATCCGCACGCTGGCGATCACGAATGGGTTCACGATGGAATACGACGCGTTCCTCGCGATTGGGACCGTGAGCGAATTGCGAGCGACGTTCAAAAAGTTGAGTGCAATTCGCCCGGCCTCCGCGCAAGAATCAAAACCGCAATGAAACAAAATCACGTTCGCGCCAAACTCAAACGCGGTGAGCCTAGCTTCGGCACTTGGCTCGCGCTGCCCGACCCCGTCGCCGCCCGCCTCATGTCTGGTCTCGGCTTCGACTGGCTCACGTGCGACATGGAGCACTCGGGCTACAACTTCGAGACCGTGTCGCACAGCTTCATGGGCATCGCCACCGGCGGTTGCGCGCCGCTCGTGCGCGTGCCGTGGAACACCGGCGAGAACATCAAGCGCGTGCTCGACATCGGCGCGTGGGGCGTCGTCGTCCCGATGGTCAACTCCCGCGCCGAGTGCGAGGCCGCTGTGCAGCACACGCGCTATCACCCTATCGGCAATCGCTCCGTGGGCGGCCAGTTGCACGCCCCGAACTTCGGCACGGACCCGGCGACCTACTACGAGAAGGCCAACGACGAAATTCTGCTCATCGTCATGATCGAGCACGTGGACGGCGTGAAGAATCTCGACGCCATCCTCAGCGTGCCGGGCATTGACGGTGTGTTTATCGGGCCCAACGACTTGCACAAGAGCATGGGCCAGAAGCCCTCGTTCGATAGCAGCTATCCGCCGTTTGTGGACGCGCTCAAGGCTGTGCGCGAAACCGCGAAGAAGTATGGCATCGCGTCTGGCATCCACGTGCCGGATGTGGAATCGGCGAAGCGCCGCGCGGCGGAAGGCTTTCAATTCATCGCCGTGGCCAGTGAATTGGGCATGATGCTGGCGAAGGCGCGCGAGAACGTGGCGGCCCTCGGTTTGAAGCCCGGCGGAGCGGCTGCAAAATATTAAAAAAAGTTTGCTAAGCCGTTGCGGTTCTCGGTAGAGTCGACGCAGTTGGAAAAAATATAAAACGCTATGAAAACGACAATCGGTCTTTTGCGGGTTGCTGCTGTGGCTTTGGTCATCGCTGTTTCCTCCCACGGCACGTCCATCGCCCAAGCGCAGCAGCAGCAGCCAGCGCAACAAATCGCCGCTCTGCTGGCCGCTAATCCTAACGGGGGGGAGGCGCTAGCTGCGGCAATTAGACAGCTCTTGGTGGCGAACCCCAATGCCTATACAGCGGTAATGGCTGCTTTGCAGAATGCAAGCGCCAGTCAGTTAAATGCAATTGGAGCAGGTCTTGGGCAGGCTGTAGCCGCGCTTAGGAGTGCGGGTAATGGTCAGGCTGCGACGGCCATCCAAACTGCAGTGGCTTCCGCCGCTGGCACTTTGCCAATGCTAGCCACTTCTTTCGGTGCGGCATCGGGTAATGCAATTGGCGCTTCTGGTGGCGGTGGTGGTGGCGGTGGTG
>RFVF01000071.1 GCA_009922615.1 Pseudomonadota bacterium | reverse complement strand
ATGGCCGAGGCCGTGCGTTTCCACGGTTGGGTTGGAAATGCCCAGCGTCATCTGGCCCGGGCCACCGTGCATGTTGCCCCGTCCCTGTGCGCGGAGGCATTGGGGAACGTGGTATTGGAGGCCAAGCGCGAGGGGACCCCGTCCGTGGTATTTCCTTCCGGCGGTCTCGTGGAAATGATCCGCCACGGGGTGGACGGCGTGGTGTGTCGTGAGGCTTCCAGTGCCGCTTTGGCGGAGGGCATCATATGGTGTCTAGAGCAGATGCGCCAGCGGCCAGACTTGCGGGAGGCCGTCCGGGCGGATTTTCACGAGCGGTTTGGTCTGGGGCGCTTCAGGGAGGCATGGCGGGAGATGTATGAACCATCCGTTCCGCGATCCAACGGTGAACGCTGAATCATTACCAACGGAGGCGAGGGTCGGGGTCGAACAGGGGCCGTCGGCGGCATCCTGGCTGCGCACCCCGGTGCCGCTTTGGATCTACGCACTGTGCTGGGTGGCGTTGCTGCCCGTCATATTAGGCGAGAATCCCGGACTGGCCATCTTGGGTGGAGTCATCGCCAGTTTGCTGCCCATGATTCTATGGCGGCATGGAGAAGTGCCCACTTTGCTGTGGGTTTGCTTATGGCAATTGGGTCAGGCGTTCATCCCCGTGCTACAGGCGGAACTTGCGGGTGTCAGCTTGGGTCGCTACGCCGGGGGCGAGGAATTCGAGTCGGCCGCACAGTTGAGCCTGTTAGGGGTCTTTTGTTTCGCGGGCGGCGCGGCGTTGGCAGCTAGATGGGTGGCCCCGGCGCGGCAGACACCGCAGTGGTCGGAACTGCGAGCCCTGCTTCCCATGCGCCTTGTTTTTGTCTGGTTGGTGCTGTCGCTTTCGTTGGTGACTGTCTCGACGCTGCTGCAAGGCTCCGGGATTTTGCAAATCGTTCAGCCATTGCTCTACATCTACTTAGGGGCGATATTATTGTTGTTCCAGTATGTTCTGTTCACACAGCAGCAATGGATCTGGGCTTGGTTCGCTCTCGGGACTGAGATCGTGATGGGTTTTCTGGGCTACTTTGGTGGGTTTAAAACCGTCATCTTCCTATTCGTCTTGGCAAGCGTGACCTTCGCCGACCGGAGACGAAAGGTGTGGGCACAGGTCGTCGCAATGCTGTTGTTGGCGGTGGGTCTGGGAAATTTCTGGCAGGCGATCAAAAGCGATTACCGGCGATTTGTCGGTGGTGGTGAGGAGGGCCAGGTGGTCAACGTGTCGTTGAGCGAGCGGCTTGGGTATCTCCAAAATGCGCTGGATGCTATGAGTTGGGAGACATACCGCGAAACAATGGACAGCACGCTGGAGCGCATCGGCTACATCACCTACTTTGGCCACTGCCTCCGGAATGTCCCCGCTGGGGTTCCCCACTCGGATGGACGGCTCTGGCGGGAAGCAGTCGCGCATGTCTTCATGCCGCGCATCCTGTTTCCCAACAAACAGGAGTTCAACGATTCGGACCGCACGAACGAGTTCACGGGCGTCTCCGTGGCCGATGTGACCCAAGGCACTTCGATAGGCATCGGTTACGTGGGCGAGAGTTATGTGGACTTCGGCGTGCCAGGCATGTTTGTGCCCATATTCATGTTCGGCGTGGCCGTGGGTGCTGGCTACGGCCTGTTGGTTCGTCTAGCGCCCAACCCCTTGATTGGGGCGGCATTTGGCACGGCCATGCTGATGCGGTCGGGTTTTCTACTCGAAAGCTCCAACGCTAAAATGTTAGGCGGCCTCGTGATCACGGTGGGCGTTTACGTGGTGGTCCTGAAGCTGTTTGGAAAGCCGTTGATGCGGTGGATTTCGGTGTCGCCGGCCCTTGTCACCACATCGGAAACCCACCGGCCTTTGCGCTGAAATTGTATGTGCGGCATTGTCGGCGTCCTTAGTGCCACCCCGATGGGAATCCCGTCGCTCGCCGGGCTGCCGCTCATGCTCGGGGCGCTGCGCCACCGGGGGCCGGATGACGCAGGCACCTTTCGGTCTGTGGGTGGCCACGCTGCGCTCGCTCACGCTCGGCTCTCCATCCTTGACCTCAGTCCTGCTGGGCATCAGCCGATGTCCACGGCTGACGGGCGGCTGACAGTGGTGTTCAACGGCGAAATCTACAACTTTCGCGAGCTGCGCGAACCACTCGCTGCGCGGGGCGTGATCTTCCAGTCGAACTCGGACACCGAAGTCATCCTGCGCGCTTACGAAGCCTATGGCGCACAGTGTGTCACCATGCTCCGCGGCATGTTCGCCTTCGTGCTGTGGGACGAACTCGAGCGCACGTGCCTGCTGGCGCGCGACCCCTTCGGCATCAAGCCGCTCTATCTCGCCGAGTCCGATGGACGGTTGATGTTCGCTTCGGAAGTGCGTGCCTTGCTCGCGTCAGGGCTGGTGGCGCGCGAACTCGATCCTCAGGGCGTGCATGGTTATTTCCGCACTGGGTCTGTGCCGGAGCCACACACCTTGCTCAAGTCCATCCGCTCACTCCCGGCTGGCCACACGGCCACTTGGCGCGCGGGTCGATTGGCCACGCAGCGTTACTGGACCCTGAAATTCTTGCCGCAGCCGATCACGTCCGAGACCGCCGTGGTCAGCACGCGTGCCGCATTGCTCAACTCGGTGGAGCACCATTTCATCAGCGATGTCCCAGTCGGGGTGTTCCTCAGCGGAGGTATTGATTCGACAGCACTGGTGGGACTTTCTCGCGTGGTGGGCCGCTCGGACCTGCACACCTATTCCATCACTTTCCCTGACGCGCCGAACGATGAAGGCGCGCTGGCGCGGCGCACGGCGGCACATTTTGGCACCAGACACCACGAGTGGGCGCTGGATGCGACGACGGGCATGAGTCTGTTCCGCGATTTCTTGACAGCGATGGATCAGCCCAGCATCGATGGGCTCAACACCTTCACCGTGTCCAAATTCGCGCGGGACCAAGGCATGAAGGTCGTGCTCTCCGGGCTGGGCGGGGATGAGCTGTTCGGCGGCTATAAATCCTTCCGGGAAGTCCCGCGTCTGGCGGCGTGGCATCGGTGGGCGGCGTGGGCTGGCCCGGTGCGACGGGGTGCCGCTGCGTTGTTGCAGCAGGCGGGTCGCCCACCGCTACGGCGATTGGGCGAGATGCTCAACCAGCCGCCGGGGCTGGCCACGGCTTACGCCACCTTGCGTGGTGTTTTCACAGAAGAGGAAGCGATTGCACTCACGCGGCATTACACGGGCCGGGATGTGGCGGCCGGGGCCGAGCTGGAGGCCGCCCCCGTCGATCCCACCCCGCGCGATACGGTGAGCCGGCTGGAGTTGACCGGCTATATGCGCAATCAACTGCTGCGCGATAGTGACGTGATGAGCATGGCGCATGGGTTGGAGCTTCGCGTGCCGTTTCTTGATTTGCCGTTGGCTGATACCTTGTTTCGCTTGCCGGCGGCGACGCGCCTCCAACCGGGCAAGCGGCTGCTTGTGCAAGCGGTGCCCGAGCTCCCGCCGTGGATTCTTTCGCAGCCCAAGCGCGGTTTCACTTTTCCCTTCCAGTATTGGTTGGGGGCGGAATGGCGCGAATTGTTCGCGAGCGTGGCGCGCACCTGCCCGGTGCCGCTCGATACTTGGTATCGGCAGTGGGCGGTTTTCACTTTGGAGCACTGGCTCAAGCGACCATCTCTCTTTCACTCACAAGCATGAATCCGCTCCGACCCTTCGCTAGGGATTTGGGAGCCTGGGTGCGTAATCGCCCCGCGCTCGCCCGACTGCTTCTCCGCTGCATGCCCGACTGGCACATCCATGTGATGGTGCCCACCGTTGGCCGTATGCGCGTGCGGTTGCGCCGGAATCGTTCGTATTGGCTCCGCGCGCCGCTCGACTTGGAACGCTATCCGATGGGAATGTTGCGAGCCATGGTGCGGCCAGAGCATACGGTGTGGGACGTGGGGGCCAATCTGGGGCTCTATGCGCGGTGGCTGGTGGCGGTGCCCGATGCCCGGCGCGTGGTGTCCTTTGAACCCATGTCGGCAAATCTCCCGGAACTCCATTACAATCTTGCCCTTGGAGGCGTGGCTGACCGGGTCAGCGTGGTGCCATGGGCTTTGTCGGATACGGACGGCGAAGTTGCGTTTCAGGTGGACGACATGCAGAGTGCCTCAGGCACGGTCAACGCTGTGACCGGAGGCGAGGCTTGCCGCGGTCGGGCTGCTGTAGGATTGCCGCCGCTCACGGAGAGAGTCACCAGTCGCACGGTGGATGCCATCCTGCAACAGGGCGAGTTGCCCATGCCCGATGTGCTGAAGATTGACGTGGAGGGGGCTGAACATCTGCTGCTCTGCGGCGGGGACCGTTTCTTCCGCGAGAGCCAGCCCCGGTTAGTGATCGAAACCCATGGGCTCGAGGTGTCCAAGCGCTGTCTCGAATTTCTGTTTGACCGGGGCTACCATATTGCCGCCTGCGTGAATCCGGATTGGGAGCTCAGTCGGTTCATGCGCTTGCAACGGGACGCGCTGAACCGAATGGTGGGCATGTATGATGTGACTTTCATTGCCGCCTCGAAGAATGCCGCCGAACTGCCTACTCGCATCACGTGAGGCGCTCGCCGGTGGTGGGCGGGTGCCGACGGCCGCCGCCGCGCCTTTGCGGGTGCTGCACTTGATGGCCTCGCTCTCGCCGAAGTGTGGTGGGCCGACAGAGGCCGGGCTGGGCATGGTCCGCGCCTTGCGCCGCGCGGGGGTCGATGCCCGGATCGTGGTGAGTGACGATGACGACGGACCCCGCATGAGTGGCGTGGCGCTGGGCCGGTGGACGGAGCATGGCGGGGTGCCGGTGTGGTTCATTCCGCGAGTGCCAGCGCGGCAACGGACGTTGATCGGCTTCACGTTTGCGCCACAGTTCGTAGGCTGGTGTCAGCGGCATCTGTTGGAGTTTGACTTCATCCACGTGCATACGGTGTTTTCGTTTCCGGCCAACGTGGGGATGTGGGTGGCGCGGTGGCGTGGGATTCCGTTTGCCGTGCGGCCACTGGGACAGTTGTGCGAGTGGGCGTTACGGCAGCGGGGCTGGGGCAAACGATTGCAACTGGCGTTGTTTTCCCGGGCCAATGTTGACCGCGCGGCGTTCCTGCATGTGACGACGGCGCTGGAGGCAGAGGAATCGGCACGGACGGGCTGTCGGTGTCCGGTGCTTGTGCAGCCGCATGGTCT
The DNA here is from genome assembly GCA_009922615.1 of Pseudomonadota bacterium. GTDB lineage: Bacteria > Verrucomicrobiota > Verrucomicrobiia > Limisphaerales > SXTU01 > SXTU01. Next base: position 19,853 of record RFVF01000071.1, on the reverse strand, counting down.
GGACTTACCGGTGCGGCAGGCAGACGCGCGGGCACGGTTGCGGGTGGACTTGGGGGTGCCGGCGGATCGGCTGCTGGTGCTGACATTGTCCCGACTGCATCCGGTGAAGGGCTTGGAGGGGTTATTGCAGGCGGTTGCGCAGCAGCGGGATCGGGCTTTCGACTTGGTCATTGCTGGCACAGGCGAGCCCAGCTATGTGGCTCAGTTGCAGGCGTTGGTCGGGCGGTTGGGGCTGACTGGCCGGGTCCATTGGGTCGGACAGGTGGACGGTGAGCGCAAGTGGCGATGCTTTCAGGGAAGTGATGTGTTCGTGCTGGCTTCGCACATGGAGAATTTCGGCATGGTGGTGCTTGAGGCATTGGCGGCAGCGTTGCCAGTGGTGGTCTCCGCGAAGGTGGGTTTGGCGGAGGAAGTCCGGCGTCACCGGGTGGGGCGGGTGGCGGAGCATTTCAGCTGGGATGCTGCGGCGCGGGGGTTGATTGCGAGTTACGAGGCGGCCTGCGGGCGGCCCGGGAAGATAATTTGAAGGCCATGAAAGTATTGATCTTGGGTTCGTCGAGTTTCGCTGCTAAAGGCCTGCGGGAGCAGCTCGAGCAGGCGGGGCACGAGGTGTGGACTTTCAACCGGGCGCGGATGGCGGGTGCTGGGCCGCGGGATTTGGCGGGTCGGTATGACCAGTTAGCCGAGACGCTGCGCCCGGCGGGCTCGTGTGACGTGCTGATCAATTACTCCATCGTGAAGCACGGATCGGTGGAGGAAAACCTGCGGCTGGCGGACCAAGTCATCGCTGCCGCTCGGGCGTTGGAAGTGCGCCGGCTCATTCACATCTCCTCCATCAGCGTGCTGCCGGCCGTGTCGGGAACAGTGGATGAGCAGACACCGGTGGTGGTGCATCGTTGGAAGGGCGTATATTCGAAGGTGAAGGTGGCGGTGGAGCAGCACTTCGAAGCCGTGGTGCAGGAGCGGATGTTGCTGGTAGTGCGGCCGGGTTTCATTCTGGGTGCCGGACTGGCGGATTCGCTCTCGGGGATCGGCCGGCGGTTGCCCACGGGGCAGATGCTGGGGCTCGGGAACCGGCGCTCAATCATTCCGTTGGTGTCCAGGGCGCATTGCAACGAGGCTCTGGCCCGCATGGTGGATGCCCCGCTGACGGGGAACCACCACCGGTTCATGATGGTGGCACCGGACGCGCCGGACCGCGCAGCGTATGTGGGATTTCACTGTCATGCGTTGGGGCGCGGCACGCGGGCGCTTCATTGCCCGGCGTGGTTGTGGCGGCTGGGTCTGGGGTTGGTTTCGATTCCGCTTTCATTGTTGCGGCGACGGCATGAGCGGCTGGTGAAGCTCTTTGAACATAATCTCAATGTGCGGCAGTATGACTGTGCGCAAACCAGCCGTGCGTTGGGCGTGGATTTTCGGTTCGACTGGCAGGCGGCGCTGCGCGAGGTGGCTGGGGTGGGACCGTCCACAGGCTGGCCGGCGGCTAACGAAACGGTGCCACCGACGCAGCCAGGGCAGGTGCATTACGTGGGTCTGGGTCGCATCGTTCAACAGAAGCACTTGCCGGGTCTGGCACGCAACGGGTTCACCGGCACGTTGTCTTGGACGGACCCAGCGCGCACGACTCCGCCGGCAGCCAGCGTGGCCTTGTCTCCGCAGTCCGGCTGGCCGGCAGCGGCCAGCCATGTGGTGATCACGGCACCGTGCCAGGCACGGGAGGCAGTGTATGCGAGCTTGCCACCGTCGGTGCAGGAGGTGTTGATCGAGAAGCCATTTGCCACCTCCGCCGTTCAACTGGCCCGGCACCGTGAACTGTTGGGCGCGCGGCGGGCGTATGTGATGCACAATTATCGGCTCAAGCCGAACGTGCTGGCGTTCCGTCGCTATCTGGGGGAGCGGCCGGCCGGGGCGTTGCGGTGGGTGACGCTGCACTACGAGACGCCGTCGCCGTGGCACGAGCAGGTGGCATGGATGCGGGCCGAGTGGCGGCACCGCATCCTGGTCACGGATTACGCGATTCATTACCTCGACCTGGCGTGGTCCTTATTTGACGGGCCGATGGTGATTCAACGGTGCCAGACGCGGCGCAATGCGCGGGGCGAGCTGGCCTCGGTGGCGGCGGACGTGGCCTTCCCCGGCGGCGCGTGCAGCCTGTTCCTGCGGCAGGGCGCGCACCAGCGGCAATGTTTGATCGAGTTCGTGTTTGAGAATTACACGGCGCAACTGCGGTTTTATCCGGACATGTTCCAGCCTGTGCTCGGCGGCCACACGGGGTTGGATGATGCGCGGCTGGCGCTGCGGTCGTTGATGGCCACCGCACACAAAGTGGGCGAGAAGCTGGGCTGGCGCGCGCACGACCGCAGCCACGATCAGATCCTCGGAGCGTTTACCGGCACGGCGGAGCCGGCAGCGCTCGGGGAATTTTCGCTGCCAGCACTGATGCCGTTTTACGAAAGGCTCACTCGCTTCGCGGACGAGGTTTATCGCGAATAGTCACGGCCATGCCACCTCGCATCACACCGCTGATCCTCACCGCCGATGAAGAGCCGAATCTGGCCCGGGTGCTCGCTCGGTTGGAGTGGGCCGAGCGTATCGTTGTGGTGGACAGTTTCAGCACGGATGCCACGCCAGCCATCGCACGGGCAGATCGTCGGGTGACGTTTCTCCAGCGGACGTTCGATGGCCATGAGCACCAATGGAACTACGGGATCGACCAGTGTCCGACGGACTGGGTGCTGGCGTTGGACGCGGATTACGTCTTGAGCGAGGAACTGGTCCGAGAGCTGACGAGTGTGCCGCTGGGCAGTGGGCCAGTGGCTTATTATGCCCGGTTCCGCTACTGCATCCACGGTCGTCCACTTCGCCGGACGTTGTATCCGCCGCGGGCGGTGCTTTTCGACCGAAGAGAGTGCCGCTACCGTCAGGAAGGGCACACGCAAATACTCACGATCCCCGGGCCAAGTGCGTTTTTGGAGGGGACTATTGCACACGATGATCGCAAGCCGCTGGGTCGTTGGTTGCGGGCGCAGGAGCGCTACACGGAGTTGACCGTGCGTGATTTGCTAGCGCGGACGGGCGGGCCGATGAAGCGCGAGGATCGCTTACGGTTGAAAATATGGCCGGTGCCGCCGCTGGTGCTGGCGTTCTGTCTATTCCGGCAGGGTTTGATCTGGGAGGGCTGGCCGGGCTGGTATCTGGCGTTCCAACGCACGCTGACGGAGACGATGGTGGCGTTGCGATTGATGGATCACCGGCTGGCCGCGCAGCCGAAGGCGGCCGAGCATCCCGGCGAGCGTCCTCGTTGAGTTGACGGGTTCTGATTTTCCCATGTGTGGCATCGCTGGTTTGGTGAACTGGGGTGACGATGAGTTGCTCGCGCGAATGACGAAGGTGCAGGCGCATCGCGGTCCGGATGACCACGGGCAGTGGGGGACGGTGACGGCGGGCGGGGAGCGCATTCTGCTGGGCTCGCGCCGGCTGGCCATTCTCGATCTTTCCCCGGCGGGGCACATGCCGATGAGCACGGAGGACGGGGCGCATACCATTGCTTATAACGGGGAGGTGTATAACGCGCCGGCTTTGCGCGCCGAATTGGAGCAGCGGGGGCACCGATTCCGGTCGCGCACCGACACGGAGGTGGTGCTGCGGATGTATGCGGAGTTTGGGCCGGAGTGTGTGCGCCGGCTGAACGGAATGTTTGCCTTCGCGCTCTGGGACCAGCCGCGGCAGCAGCTTTTCCTCGCGCGGGATCACATGGGGATCAAGCCGTTTTACTACGCGTGGCAGGGACGGCGGCTGGCGTTTGCCTCAGAGGTGAAGTCCCTGCTGGAGTTGCCGGATTTGGCGCGCAGGATAAATGCGCGGGCGTTGCACCAATACCTGACCTTCCAGTGGGTGCCGGATCCGCTCACGGCATTTGATGGGATATTGAAGCTACCACCCGGGCACAGCGCGATTTTCAAGGGAGGGGAGTTGCGGCTCACTGAGTATTGGAACCTGGCTTTCCCGACGGCTCAGGCCACGTTTTCCAGTCGGCCTGAGGCGCTGGCTGAGGAACTGCGGGAGCGGTTCACGCGCAGCGTGCGGGCACAAATGGTAAGTGATGTGCCGCTGGGGGCGTTTCTCAGCGCGGGGTTGGATTCGAGTAGCATCGTAGCGGCGATGGCCCATGCGGGTGGTCGGCCCATCCACACGTTCACGGTTACGTTTCCGAAGCATTATCGCACCGGCGAGTTGACGCTTGATGACACAGACGTGGCTCGCCGCACCGCGAAGCATTTCGGCGCGCAGCACACGGAAATACTGGTGGAGCCAAATGCAGCGGAGCTCTTGCCCAAGGTCATATGGCACATGGATGAACCCATCGCCGACCCCGCCGTGCTGGTGACCTATCTGCTTAACCGCGAGGCACGCAAGGCGGTGACGGTGCTCCTCTCGGGCGTGGGCGGAGACGAGCTGTTTGCCGGCTATCGGAAACATCAGGCACATTTTCTGGCGGAGCGTTACCGACGGATTCCTGCGATGCTGCGGCGAGGGCTCATCGAGCCGTTGGTGGCTGCCTTGCCAGCGTTTCGCGGCACACGGTTCAAGGGTCATGTGCGGCTGGCGAAGAAAATGGCCCGCAGTGGCTCGCTACCGCCGCACGAGCGGTTCCTGACGGACAGCGCTTATTTCACCGAGATCCACAAGACGCAGCTCTACACGCCTGCGCTGCGAGCCCAGCTAGCCGGAGCGGATCCGTTCGAGCAACACCGGGTTCGCTTCGCGCGCGTGGCGGACGCGGACTTCCTGAATCAGATGCTATATCTGGACACCACCACGTTCATGGTCAGTCTGAACCTGACTTACAACGACAAGATGAGCATGGCTTCCTCCGTGGAGGTGCGCGTGCCGTTTGTGGATTGGGAACTGGCGGAATGGGTTGCCCAATCCGTCCCGCCCACGCTCAAGCTCCACGGCCAGACCACCAAGTATCTCCTGCGCGAAGCTTTTGGCCCATGGCTGCCGCCCGAAGTCCTCACGCAGCGCAAAGCGGGCTTCGGCGCGCCGGTGGACATCTGGCTGGCGGGCGAGTTGCGCCCACTGGTGGAGGATTTGCTCGGCGAAGACTCGGTGCGGGCACGTGGCCTCTTTGAGCCGGCGCACGTACGGCGGTTGATCGACGAACACCGCCGGGGCCGGCAGGACTGGTCTGCGCAACTCTGGCAATTGCTAGTGTGGGAATTGTGGATGCGCGCCTTCAAGGTGCAGCCCGCCTGACCTGCGTGCGGGCAATTCTGATTGCTTCCCGCTCAGGCCTTGGTTAGGAGGGTGAGCTCAGTTTCAGGCAGCGTTAACATTTATGGCCAAAATCAAAGCAGTCATTGTCGGCTCCGGGCTGATCGCCGGGCTCAAGCACATCCCTGCCTATCGGAAACACGGGGACAAGATCCACCTCGCCGCCCTGTGCGACCTCAATCTGGAGGCCGCCCGCAAAGTCGCCGTCCAGCATGGCATCCCCCAAGCCTACGGAGACATCGCTGAAATGCTCGCGAAGGAGAAGCCCGATCTGGTGGACATTTGCACCCCGCCCAAGACCCATGCCCCCATTGCCGTGCAATGCATGAAATCCGGGGCCAACGTCCTTATCGAAAAACCCATGGCCACCACTGTGGCCGAGTGCGAGGCCATCGTCACCGCCGCTCGCGAGAACAAGGTCAAGGTCTGCGTGGCCCATAGCGATCTTTTCTACTACCCATTTATCGAAGCTCGGCAGCTTGTCCGGGATGGGGCCATTGGCACCTTCCGCGGCCTCCGCATCTTCCTCTCCACGCCCACTGATTACATCACTTCCAAGTCCGAGCACTGGGCGAACAAACTGCCCGGAGGCATCATCGGAGAGACGGGCCCGCACATCGTTTACATGACGCTGGCGTTCATGAACCCCATCCGCGACGTCTCGGTGAATGCGATGAAAATGATGCCGCAGTTTCCTTGGTCGCCGTTCGAGGACTATCGCATCGACCTCGTGGGCGACCGCGCGATGAGCTCCGTCACTCTTTCCTACACCACCAAGCAGTGGATGGCCCGCGTGGAAGTGCTGGGCGAGAACGGCACGCTTTTGGTGGACCTAGAAGGCATGAGTCTGGTGCGTTATCGCCGGGAACAACTGCGTCCCAAACCCATCGGCCTGTCCGTCCTCAGCGAGTCGGGCCAGTTGATCAAGAGCCTTGCCGTCAACAGCGCGCGTTATCTTACCGGCAACCTCCGGTCCACGCATGACTTCATCATTGATGGCTTTGCTGACAGCATCATCAACGGCACGCCCTCGCCCGTTCCCGCGGAGGAAGGTCACGAGTCCGTGCGAGTGCTCAACCTCATTGTGGAGCGGCTCAAAGCCCACCAAGCCCAGCCGTAGCTCTGCTCGCTGATATCGGCTGGAACCGCTGGCGGGCTTGTCTTGACGACAGTGTTTTTTTGGTGGCATCCTGTTGCCTCGTGTCACGCATCCTCGGCCTCTCCGCCTTCTATCACGACAGCGCCGCCGCGCTGATCGTGGACGGGGACATCGTCGCGGCTGCGCAGGAGGAGCGTTTCACGCGCATCAAGCACGACGCTGAGTTCCCGAAGCACGCGGCGGATTATTGTCTCAAGGAGGCCGGACTCACGCCGGAGCAGCTCGACTATGTCGTCTTCTACGACAAGCCGCTCCAGAAGTTTGACCGTCTGCTGGAAACGTATCTCGCGTTTGCGCCGTCCGGCTTCCAGTCCTTTCTCATGGCGATGCCCCTGTGGCTCAAGACTAAGCTTCACTTACCGCGCGAGATTCGGAAAGCGTTCGGCGGCCGTTACCCCAATCGCATCGCCTTCACCGGTCATCACGAGTCGCATGCGGCGAGCACGTTTTTTCCGTCGCGCTACGAGGACGCGGCGATCCTCACGCTCGACGGCGTGGGTGAATGGGACACGGCGACCATCGGCCACGGCACCGGGAACAAAATTAAAATTCTCAAGACGCTGCACTTCCCTCACTCACTGGGACTGCTTTACAGCGCCATCACCTACTTCTGCGGCTTCAAGGTCAACTCCGGCGAATACAAGCTCATGGGCCTCGCGCCTTATGGCGAGCCGCGCTTCGTGGACACCATCCTCAAGCACCTCGTGGATGTGAAGCCCGACGGCTCACTGGCGATAGACATGAGCTATTTCAACTACTGCCAAGGGCTGACGATGACGAACGACAAGTTCGCCGCGCTCTTTGGCGGGCCTGCGCGCAACCCCGAGTCCACCATCACGCAGCGCGAGATGGACATCGCCGCGTCGATTCAGAAAGTGACGGAGGACGTGGTGTTCAAGATGGCCCGGCACGCAAAGGAACTCACCGGCAGCAAGCACCTCTGCCTCGCCGGCGGCGTCGCGCTCAACTGCGTGGCCAACGGCAAACTCCTCCGCGCCGGTATTTTCGACGACGTGTTCGTCACCCCTGCGTCGGGCGACGCTGGCGGCGCGCTGGGCGCAGCACTTTTCGTGCAGCATCAATTGCTCGAACAGCCTCGCAAGCATGTGGCTGCGAAGAAAGATTCGCTCAAGGGCTCTCTGCTTGGTCCAAAGTTTACGAACGAGGAAATCCGAGCCTTCCTCGACGGTAAGCAGGTGCGCTACTCGTTTTACGAACAAGAGGCGACATTGCTCGAAGTCGTCGCGAAGGAGATGGCCGACGAGAAAGTCGTCGGTTGGTTCCACGGGCGCATGGAATTCGGCCCACGCGCCCTGGGCGCTCGGAGCATCATCGGCGACCCGCGCAGTCCGGCGATGCAGTCGCAGATGAATCTGCGCATCAAGTTCCGCGAAAGCTTCCGGCCCTTCGCGCCGTGCGTGCTGATTGAGGACGTGGCCAAATATTTCGACCACGACCGCGAGTCGCCCTACATGCTCATGGTGGCTGATGTGAAGCGCGACCAGTGGCTGCCGCTTACGTCCGAGCAAGTGCATTTGATGAAGGATCCCGACTTGCGCAAGCGCGTGAACGTCTCGCGCTCGACACTCCCCGCGATCACTCATGTGGACATGAGCGCACGACTGCAAACCGTGGACGAGGAGCGGCACGGTCGCTACTGGCGGCTAATGAAGGAGTTCAAACGCCAGACTGGCTGCGGCGTCATCATCAACACGAGCTTCAACATCCGCGGTGAGCCGATTGTCTGCACACCCGAGGATGCCTACCGTTGCTTCATGGCATCGGACATGGACGTGCTCGTGTTGGAGAACTGCGTCCTCCGCCGCACCGAGCAACCGCAGCAAAACGAGTCGGCACGAAAGCAATACATCGAGAGCTTCCAGCTCGATTGAACGCCAAGTTGAATCCGTTCAAAGAAGTCAATTGGCACCCCGACACCGCCGCGCGGCGCGTGTTTGCGAAGAGCCTGATGATTGGGCTGCCGTGTGTGGCGGTGCTGTTTGCGGTGCTGCGATGGCTCAAGACGGGCGCGTGGGATTCTTCTTCCATCGCGGTTTACGGTGGTGCGGGCTTCTCGGTGGGCGCGCTGTTCTACGCGCTACCGGGCTTCGCGTTACCCTGTTACGTCGTCTGTTATGGTCTGGCGTGCTGCATTGGTTTTGTCGTCAGCAATGTGGCGATGGCGCTGATCTATTTCGGGCTAGTCACGGGGATTGGCTTGCTAAAGCGACTGGGCGGAAACCAGCCCATCCGCAAGCTGCCCGACCGACAGGCGAAAAGTTACTGGCTCGATGCGCCGCCGCCCTCCAACTCGCGACGCTATTTCAGCCAATACTAAACCTATGAACGATCCAGAGAAGCCCAACGAATTCGAGCAGGCCAACCATCAGCCGCAGGTGGGGATCGTGAGAGAGTTCATTGCGTTCCTCGGTGAAAATAAAAAATTCTGGCTGATCCCATTGCTGCTGGCGTTTCTAGCCATTGGCGCGTTGCTGATCTTCGGCGGCACAGCGGCCGCTCCGTTCATCTACACGCTGTTCTGAGCCGGCCCAGCAGCCTGTTCTTCCGAAAGCGCACCCGTTCCGGTGCGCTTTTTCTTTTCCCTGGTCGGCGACGTGGCCAGAGTGCGTGCCACTTCGTCGTCGGACGGCGGAGAAATACTGCGGCTAAACCGCACCATGATGTTGCCGGCGTTTCTAACCAGTTTCCTCCGTCACGCGCGCTGGCGCGTGGGGGTGGTCGTGGCATTGCTGGTCGCGGTCGCATTGCTTGAGGCGGCCGGGTTGTTGCTGCTGATGCCTTTGGTGGAGTTGCTCGGCCTAGGGCAGGTGCAGGCGGCAGCCGGTTTGGCGGGTGCCTGGCGGCGGGGCTTTGAGGCGCTGGGCATCCGGCCGAGCTTCGAACTGGTGCTGTGCAGTTTCGTCGGGTTGCTGATCTTCCAGGCAGGGCTGCGCCGGTTGGCGGACCATTACAACGCGTTGATCGAAGCCGCCTATACCGCGCATCTGCGGGACCGGCTCTACGATTCGCTCGTCCAAGCGCGCTGGCTGGTCTTTACCCGGCTGCGGGCGGCGGATTTGACGCGGGTCCTCACTCAGGAGGTGGACAACGCCGGTTTCGCCGCGCAGCAAGGTGTCACGATGGCCACCCTGTGCGGGCTGGCGCTGGTGCACCTCTCCGTGGCGCTGATGCTCTCGCCTCCGTTGACGGGCCTCGCCCTGGTTTGTGGGCTGGCGGTGGCAGCAGCCATGCGACCGTTGAACCGCCGGGCTCACGCGGCGGGCAGGACCGGCCAGCAGCATCGCGCCGAGATGAACGCCGCCATCACTGAGCATCTAGCGGGGTTCAAGGTGGCCAAGAGCCAGGGGCGGGGCGGGCATCATCTGGAGCGGTTTCGCCGGGTTACGCACGCGATCGCCAGCCATGCCATTGCCACCCGTCGCCTATTTTCCGCCTCGCGCGTCTATTTCGAGCTGGCCGGCTGGCTGGCGTTGATGACCTTCCTATATGTGGCGGTCGCGTGGGCGCGGCTGGGCACGGCGCAATTGGTGCTGATGGTCTTCGTGTTTACCCGGCTGTTGCCGCGCATCGGGGCCATTCAAAGCACCTGGCAGCAGCTCACCCATTTTCAACCGGCCTTCGAGGCCGTGGCGAAGCTCCTGACCGAACTGGATGCCGAGCGCGAAGCGCTAGCCGCCGGTGACGCCCGGCTGGAATTGCAACACGAGATCCGGCTCGAACACGTCGCCTTCAGCTACGATGGCGGCGCACCCCAAGCCGCGGTAGAGGGGGTCAGTTTCACCATTCCCGCGCGGCGCATGACCGCGCTGGTCGGTCCGTCCGGTGCGGGTAAAACCACGTTGGCGGATTTGATCCTGGGGCTGCTCACGCCAGCCCAAGGCCGCGTGCTGGTGGATGGCGCACCGCTCGACGGAGCCGGCTTGGCCGCGTGGCGCAACTCCATCGGCTACGTGCCGCAGGAACCGTTTCTCTTCCACGACACCATTCGTGCGAACCTGCTGTGGGCGCGGGCCGAGGCCACGGAGCCGGAGCTGAAAGCGGTGTTGAGCGCGGCGGCGGCCGAGGAATTTGTCGCCCGGCTGCCGCAGGGATTGGACACCGTGGTGGGCGATCGCGGCGTGCGGCTTTCCGGTGGCGAGCGGCAGCGGCTGACGCTCGCGCGGGCGTTGTTGCGCCGACCCACGTTGCTGCTGCTGGACGAGGCGACCAGCTCACTCGACGGCGAGAACGAGCGCTTCGTGCAGACGGCGATTGAGCAACTGCAAGGCGAACTCACCATCGTTGTGATCGCGCACCGGCTCTCCACCATCCAAAAGGCCGATCAAGTGGTGGTGATCGAACGGGGTGCGGTCACGGAGACCGGAACACCTGCGGAGCTCGCCGCGCGCGAGCACGGCAGTTTCCGGCGGCTCATGCAGTCCCCGGCGATCGGGTAAATTTGTCCGCTTGTTTTTGGCGGTCGGATTCTTCAGGGTCGGGTGCAGACAAATTCCAAGCTGATCTGACCTCGCCCATGAAAACCACCATCGCTGGTGCGCCCTCCTTCGCCTATCTGCACGTTGATCTCGACCCCGGGGAAAGCATCGTTGCCGAGTCGGACGCCATGTCCAGCATGGCTGCGGATTTGAGCATGAAGGCATCGCTGAACGGCGGTTTTTTTTCCGGCCTGGGGAAAAAGTTTCTCGCCGGCGAGTCCATGTTCATCAACACGTTCACCAACACGACCTCCGGACCACGCCGCGTGACGCTCGTGCAGCCCACGCCCGGGAACATGCGTGAGGTGCAGCTCAACAACGAAACCATCTGCCTGCAACCCGGTGCCTACATCGCGTCCACGCCCGGGCTGAAGCTCGGTGTGAAGTGGGCGGGCTTGGTGAGTGGTTTCGAGATGGAGGGACTGTTCCGGCTGCTGGTCAGCGGCACGGGGACGCTCTGGTATGGCGCTTACGGCGAACTGCTGGAACGCCAGGTGACGGGCGAATACCTGGTGGACACGGGCCATCTGGTCGCCTACGAGCCGCAAATGAAACTGAAGCTGCAACTCGCGGGCGGAATCTTCTCCAGCTTCTTCGGCGGCGAGGGCTTCGTGACGCGCGTCGAAGGGAACGGGAAAATAATCATCCAGACCCGCAGCCTCGGCGGCCTGGCGGCCTGGCTAAATCCGCGGCTCTGATTCTTAGCGTATGCAAATCGAACTCCTCCACCAGCCCGGCAACTCCGCCGCGCGTTTCGTGCTCGCACCGGGCGAAGGCATCACCGCCGAGTCCGGCTCCATGATCGCGATGAGCGACGCGCTCACGCTCACCACCACCACGCACAAGCGCGACTCGGGGTCGTTCTTCAAAGCCATCAAGCGCATGCTCGCGGGCGAGAACTTCTTCATCAACCACTACACCGCCACGCAGACCAGCGGTGATGTCTTCCTCGCGGCGACCATGCCCGGCGACATGCTCCGCTACGACCTGCGCGGGGAGAATTTGATCGTGCAATCCGGCGCGTTCGTCGCGTGCGAGAGCAGCGTGGACATCGATCTGGGCTGGCAGGGGTTCAAGTCGTTCTTCTCCGGCGAAAGTATTTTCTGGCTCCAGCTCAAGGGCACCGGCCCGGTCATCCTCTCCAGCTTCGGCGCGATTTATCCCATCGAGGTGGACGGCGAATACATCGTGGACACGGGCCACATCGTTGCGTTTCAGGAGACTTTGAACTTCAACATCACCAAGGCCGGCGGGAGCTGGATGACTGCGATGCTCGGCGGCGAAGGCCTGGTCTGCCGCTTCTCCGGCCGCGGCACGGTCTGGTGCCAGAGCCACAACGCGAAAGGCTTCGGCGAGGCGCTGGGGCCGGAACTTTCGCCGCGCTGAAATCAAACTTCCCCCCGTTCATCCCATGCAAATCCACATCTCTCGCACCGGCGTCGCGGAAGGCCCGTTTCCCGTCGAGCAAGTCCGCCAGATGCTTGCGTCCGGCGAGCTGAAGCCCACCGATCACGTCTTCCACGAGGGCCTCGCCAACTGGGTGCCAGCCAGTCAATCACCGCTGCTCGCCACGCCTGGTGTGCCTCCGCCGTTGCCCACCGCGAGCGCGGTGCCCGTCGGCACCGGGCTGCTGGCGACCGGTTACAACGCCGACGCGCGGCGGGAGTTCGAATATCAAATTGAGGGCCGACCGGACTTCGCCTTCCTCACCGTGCACGTGCCGGCCAACCAGACCTTGAAGGTTGAGGCCTCCGCGATGGCGACCATGGACTCGAATATGCAGATGAAGACCAAGATGCGCGGTGGCCTCGCGCGGCTGCTCACGGGCGAGAGCCTCTTCGTCAACGAATTCACCGCGGCGAATCTGCCCGGCAGCATCGGCATCGCGCCCGGTGCGCCCGGCGATTTGGAGCACATCTATCTCGCAGGCGACACGATTTATCTCCAGAGCGGCGGCTACGTGGCGAGCAGCATGGGCGTGACCCTCGACAGCCAATGGCAGGGCTTGAAAGGCTTCTTCAGCGGCGAGGGCCTTTTCCTCATCAAGTGCTCCGGCCAAGGTGACCTGTGGTTCAACACTTTCGGCGCGATGTTCTGCATGAACGTCAACGGCACCTACGTCGTGGACACCGGCCACATCGTCGCCTTCACCGACGGGCTGCAATACCAGATCGGCCGCGTGGGCGGCTACAAGTCGCTGTTCTTCTCGGGCGAGGGACTCGTGTGCAAGTTCAGCGGCCAGGGCAAAGTGTGGATTCAAACCCGCAAGCTCGGTGCGTTCGCCAACTGGGCGCAGCACTACCGCCCCGTGGAAAGCAGCAGCAGCGGCGGCGACGGTGACTGAGCGGAAAGGTTTTTGCCGCGACGCTTGAAGCGAAGCCTGCCGCTGTTACGCTCGCCGCATGCTGAAACTCGAAGACCTGACCCTGCGGCTGCATCCCGCTGACAACGTGTTGGTGGTGAAGCGCCCGCTCAAGCCGGGCGTGGAACTGGAAAGTGGATCATTACGCCTCACCGTGGCCAAGGGCATCCCGCCGGGCCACAAACTTGCGCTCACGGAAATCCCCGCCGGCGCACGCATCATCAAATACGGCCAGACCATCGGCTTCGCGACTTCGCGCATCCTGCCCGGCGAGCATGTGCACACGCACAACGTCGAGCTCGGCGCATTTGGTCGCGACTACGCGTTCGGCGTCGATGCGCGGCCGGTGGCGTATCACCCCGCGTCTGCGATGCGCCATTTCCAAGGCTACGCGCGCCCGAACGGCAAGGCCGGCACGCGCAACTACATCGGCGTCATTTCCAGCGTGAACTGCTCCGCTGGGCTGCGGCATCCAGCCCGGCGCGCCGCATGAGTTGCTCCAACGCGTCACTGCCGGCATTGCGCGGCATCCGAACATCGCGGGTTACGTGATGATCGGCCTGGGCTGCGAAGTGAATCAGGTGCACTTGGTCTCGGAAGCCCACAAGCTCGATCAGCTCCGTGCCGGCGAGCAAACTCCGACCTTTCTCACGATCCAAAACTCCGGCGGCGTCCGCAAAACCGTCGAGGCCGCCGCTGCTGCGGTGGCGAAGTTGCTCCCGGCGGCAAACGCGCTCAAGCGCACGCCGCAGCCCGTTTCCAAACTGATCCTCGCTGAGAACTGCGGCGGCTCCGACGGCAACAGCGGCATCACCGCCAACCCCGCGCTCGGTGTCGCCTCCGACGAACTCGTGCGCTACGGCGGGACCAGTGTGCTGGCCGAGACGCCGGAGATTTACGGAGCCGAGCATTTGCTCACGCGCCGCGCCGTTTCCGCCGCCGTCGGGCAGAAGATCGTGGATCTCATTCACTGGTGGGAGGCTTACGCCCGCGCCAACGGCGGTTCGATCGACAACAATCCGAGCTACGGCAACAAGGAGGGTGGCCTCACCACCATTTACGAGAAGAGCCTCGGCGCAGTCGCGAAAGGCGGGCAGTCACCGCTCGCCGCCGTTTACGCTTATGCGGAAGAGATCACCACGCCGGGCTTCGGCTTCATGGACACGCCGGGCTACGATCCCGTGAGCATGACCGGCCTCGTCAGTGGCGGCTGCAACGTCGGCGTCTTCACCACCGGCCGCGGCAGCGTCTATGGCTGCAAGCCCGCACCGTGCATCAAGGTCGCGACCAACACGGCCATATACAACCACATGATCGAGGACATGGACATCAACGCCGGCACCATCCTCGACGGCACGGAAACGGTGGAGCAAGTCGGGCAGCGCATTTTCGAGGAGATCATCGCCGTCGCCAGCGGAAAGAAAACGAAGAGCGAACTTGCAGGACTCGGCGACGATGAGTTCGCGCCATGGCTGTTGGGCGCGCAGTTCTGAACGCGCGTTATTTTTTCTCCGCCGCCGGGATCGCTTCGCTCTTCTTGCGATACGTCGCGTTCGGTTTGTAGCTTGCTCCGGGCAACTGCTCCCACGGCACGACGCCTACCCGGTCCGCCCACGTTTGCCACGCGACCGTGAGCTCCTTCACTTTGGCGGGCTGTTGCGCGGCGAGGTTGTTCATCTCGGCGCGGTCGGTGCGCAGGTCGTAGAGTTCCCACGGTCCCTTGAAGCCGGCGACAAGTTTCCAGTCGCCCATGCGCACAGCGCGGTTGCCCTCGTGTTCCCATGCGAGTGTGCGTTCGCCGAGCGACTTGCCTTGCAGCGCGGGTAAGAGGCTTTTGCCGGGCAGCGGGGTGAGCGTGTGACCTTTGAACTTCTCGGGATACTTTGCACCAGCGAGTTCGAGAAACGTGGGCTGCAAATCAATGACATGGCCGGGCTCGCGGACGAATGCGCCGGCGGGCAGGCGGGACGCCGGCCAGCTCACGATAAGCGGCGTGCTGATGCCGCCCTCGTGGTCCCACATCTTGTGCTCGCGCAAGGGCGTGTTCGCCGCGTTGGCCCAGCCGACTTCGAGGCACTTGTGCGAATCGCGCGAGCCGATCTCGCTGCCGGGCTTGTGGCCGCGCCCCGGATTGGGCCAGGAGTCGAGGAACTCCGCGCTTGCGCCGTTGTCGGAGAGGAAGAGCACGAGGGTGTTTTGCTCCGCGCCGATTTTCTTTACCGTGTCGAGGACGCGGCCAACGCCTTGGTCGAGACAGTCAATCATCCCGGCATAGACGGCCATGCGCAGGTCCCAGTCTTCACGCTCGGCAGCGGTCAAATCCTTCCACGCCTTCGCCTCGGGGTCGCGCG
Source organism: Pseudomonadota bacterium (assembly GCA_009922615.1). Classification (GTDB taxonomy): domain Bacteria; phylum Verrucomicrobiota; class Verrucomicrobiia; order Limisphaerales; family SXTU01; genus SXTU01. Next base: position 4,208 of record RFVF01000071.1, on the reverse strand, counting down.
CCGAGAGCCGGGCCTCGGCGGGGAAGAGGCCGAGCGCCTTTTGTTTCGCGAAACGCCGCTCGCGCTCGACGTCCCAGCCGTGCGTGAATTTGCCGCGATACTTCGCAATGTCGGCGGGCTTGGCGTGCAGTGGGAAGTGCGGCGCGGTGTAGCAAAGGTGGAGGAAGAACGGCTGGTCCTTGTGTTCCGTGCCGTGCGCTTCAAGGAACTTCACTGCGTTGTCCGTGAACGCATCGGTGGCGTAGAAATTTTCGCCGGGCTGGATTTTCTGGCGATCGAGATAAAGCGGCTGGAGCGCAAAATAATTGCCACCACCACCGGAACCGTAGGCGCGATCGAAGCCCCGGTTCATCGGATGGTTGCGCGCCGCCGGGGCATCGGGCGCGAGGTTGCCGCCCACGCCGCCGACGTGCCATTTGCCGATGTGGTAGGTGCGATAGCCCGCGTCGCGCAGCAGTTCGGCAATCGTTGCGGTGTTCTCGCCGAGACCGGCGGTGTAGCTCGGCGGCCGCCAGTTGCCGAGCATGTGTCCGACGCCGGCCTGATGCGGGTAAAGGCCCGTGAGCAACGCCGCACGCGTGGGGCAGCAACGCGCGGCGTTGTAGAACTGCGTGAAGCGCAAGCCGCCCGCCGCGAGCCGGTCAAGATTGGGCGTGGCAACGCTTGAGCCGTAGCAGCCCAGATCCGAGAAGCCGAGGTCATCCGCGAGGATGAGAAGAATGTTCGGGCGCGGGGCGGTCGCTGCGGGAAGGGATAGCGCGGCAACGAAGAGGAGTGGCAGCAACAGAAGCCCAGTGAGGCAATTCATGTCTCGAAGCGTAAGTAGCGAATCGGCTAGCCGCAATCCGACAAGTGGCCGAGTTCGTGACAGCGTGGGTTGCTTCAAGAACTGTCTCCGCCGCTGAGTTCATTCAGCCACGTTCTCATCGACGTGCCCACGGGGTGCGTCAGTCTACCGGGGACTCCGCAAGCAGTTTACGATACACCTGTCGAGCGTGCTCGTAATCCTGTCGCGCCTGAGGTTTCTCGGCGTCGGCGTAGGTGCGTTCCTTCTGCTGCCAGCAGACTTCGAGCGAATGCGCGCACCACTCGGCGCTGCGCTTGGAGGCACGCACGGGCTGGTCGTCGACCATCACCCAAATCGGATTCGTGTGGCTGCTGGGCAGGATGCGCAGCGCGACCCAACTGCTGCGCTCAATCTTTGTCTCGAAGGCTACGTCCACGAGCTTGCCGTCGGCTACGATGCGTTTGGTGGCGACGACCTGGCCGTTGACGATGAGTTCCACCGGCACTTCGCGCGACTCGCCGATGCGGGCGCGCTCGATGTCCCAGTAGGGTTTTTGGGAGTAAGGGCGGTTCCGCAGCGCGGCGTCGGGTTGGTCGTTGAGGCGGGCGGCGACTTTGGCAGTAACTTGCACTCTCGATGCCTTTTCCGATCTAAGTTCACTTCGGTCGGGACGAACCCGCACGCGTCCTTCAAAGCCGCGCCTACTAGCTAGTAGAAAATCGTCGACATCGAAGTCCATAATGTGGCTCTTCCCATCGCTCACATAGTTATTCCCGACGCGGATGCCCTCGCACCAATCCTCATAAGTCCACTTCTCCGGAAGCTTCACGTAGCTCCGCCCCAGGCCGACCTTCTCGCCGTAGATGCAGGGGAAATCCGTCTCGCCGCTGATGCGCGTGCGGAAGCCGACGTTGAGCGTGTGATACCAGATGTTCAGCTCCCACGCGTAGGGCGTGTCCACCATGCTGAGGAAGTCCACGGCAGGCACGGGCTTCTTGTCCGGGCCGGGCACGGTGTGCGTCACGGCCATGATGTATTCGTTCGCGCCGATGCCGTTGAAGGGCGGGAGGTCGTAGCTGGGCAGGTCGCCAGTCGGGAGGTTCAGGCCCCAGCCGCTGTGCGCCGGCCCCACGAGCGCGCCCTGCCGCTTCGCCCAGCGCAGCGTGTTCAAGCCCAGCGTGGGCCAGTGGTTCTTCGAGTCACCGCCGGGATACATCTGGTCCTTCAGCCGCAACAGACACAGGTGCCCGCTCTGGTGTGAGCCGAAGCCGGAGACCTCGATGTCGTAACGCAGCACGTAGGGATGGAGGGAGACCTTGTCGTCCTTGCCGGTGAAGAACTGCTTCTGGTAGTCGAAGCACGGCCCCCACGTCAGGTTCGCGCCGACCTTCAAGTCCTCGCCCAAGATGTGCCGCACCATGTCCGGCGCGTGGACGCCCTCGGTCGGGTTTGTGTAATGCGCGCAGCCGGCGGCGTGGATGTGGTGGTCACCGGAGATGTAACCGAACTTCATCGGGTCAATCCACCGCTCGACCTTGAAGTCGAGGCGCTTGGTCGCCTTCGTCACCGTGACCTTGCGCGTCTGCTTCACGGACTCCGGGCCGCGGTCGAACTCGAACGTGTAGTCGCCTTCCGGCAGCCGCAGCTTCTCGCCATCCATGCGATAGACCTGCGGATGAAAAGCGAAGTCCGGCGCGAGGCGTTTCGCTTGCGAGGGATACACACGGCCCTGCGCATCGCGGATGAGGAAGCCAGCGGTCGTGGGCTTCCCGTTTTCGTCCTTCACGCCGAGCGTGATCTCCGGCGCGGGCAGGCAGGTGAAAAGCAAATCCACTTCGTTGCGGAAGCCGATGTCCTGCGTGCCCTGGCCGACGTTGAAGCCAATCTTCGCCTCGCGCTTGCCGGCGTCGCGGCTGTAGAGCTGCACGATGCGATACTCGACGGTGAGACCGGAGAGCGTGGGCCGGAGCGGTTGGGCGTCGTAAGTGCGGAGGTCGAGCCAGAGGTCCTCGACCTTGAGCGTGGGCGCGTCGCCCTGCTTGCGGCGCAGCTTGTCGGACGCTGTCGTCGCGGCGCGGACGTTGTGGACGGACTGCGCGTTCGGGCTGACGGCGGCCAGCGGTGCAGTGGTCCCGGACTCGTTGGCGACCTTCACGAGGAACTGCCGCCAGCCGTCCTGCATCAGCTCGGGCTTGGCGTCGCCTTGCGCCACCTTCACGCGCATCTCTGGGTTGATGTGGACACCGAAGAGCGCGTAGTGGTCGAGGGTTTCTTGGAGCTTCGCAACTGCGGCCTTGTGGTCGGGCGATTCCATCGCGGCGTTGAGCGCGGCCTTGTCCGCCGCACTGAACGGTGCGCCGAGGTAATCCGTGGCCTCGATGAGCCGCCGCACTTGCGCGACGAACGGCTGCCACTCGACCTCGTCCACGATGGGCAGCGCCGCATGGGAATTGATCGACAGGGTGACGAGCGAAACAAAGGCGAGCAATGGCGTGCGCATAAGCAGCGAGTTGGCTGAAGGTTTCTGCGGGGAGCGTAGCAGGCGCGAATCTGGTGCGAAGCGGAAAATGAGCGACGACTGTGACGTGCGCTGGCTTTCCCCTTCCCGCTGCGGTGGCGGCGTGGTTCAGTTCGCTGCGTGACCGGCACGCTCATCAACACTGCGGCGATTCTCGTCGGCGGCGGCCTTGGGTTGAAGGCCGCGCGGCAGTTTTCGTTGCCCACGCAGACGCGCATCAAGCTCGGGCTCGCCGCGTTTACGCTCTGGGCCGGCCTGAGCATGATTTGGAACGGCCTCGGTGGCTCCTTCGGCAGCGTGGTGAAACAACTCGGCATCGGCCTGCTCGCGCTCGTGCTGGGCAACGTCGTCGGGACTTTGCTGCGGTTGCAGGACGGGCTGAACCGCCTCGGCCAATACGCGAAGGAACGCATAGCCGGCGCGAGCGCCACGGACGGCAACCGCTTCAGCGAAGGGTTCGTCACTTGCACACTGCTCTTCTGCGTCGGGCCGATGGCCATCCTCGGGGCCATTGAGGACGGCACGAACGGCAACTACCGTTTGCTCGCCATCAAGGCCGCGCTGGACGGTCTCGCGGCGATGGGCTTCGCGGCGACATTTGGCCCCGGCGTGCTGCTCGCAGCCCTGCCGGTGTTGGCATATCAAGGCACGCTCACACTCGCCGCCAACGCGCTGGCCACGCACCTGAACGAACCCGCGCTTATCAGCTCCATCCGTGTCGCGGGCGGGCTGGTGGTGCTGTGCATCGCAGTGGTCATCCTTGAATTGCGGAAAGTGCCGCTGGCGAATTACCTGCCCAGCCTCGTGCTCGCGCCGCTCTTCACCCACTGGTGGAAGTGAGCAGGGCGGTGAAGCTGTCGTCGCTGGTCAGTTGTGCGGAAAACTTCCCGTGCGTGGCGGCTG
>RFVF01000008.1 GCA_009922615.1 Pseudomonadota bacterium | reverse complement strand
CCCCGTCGCAAGGCGCGTCGCCTCGAACGATGCAGTTGCCCCACCACTCATGCGAGCCAGAAAGAGTACGCAGTCATCGACTGTGGATTTGCCCATCTTTTTCGATTGCTTTCGGCTGCTTCGACTTGCCGTGTCATCGTGACCACTCAGCGCAGCTTCCGAATCGACAACGAGCAGTCGCTCTTTGATGAAAGTTTCTTCGATTGCACCAACAACTTGCGTGACTTCTTCGCCAGTGATGAAACGCGCCATATCAATAATGTGCGCATTTAAATCTCCGTGTGCGCCAGAGCCCGCCTGCGATGCTTGGAAACGCCAGACCAATGGCGTTGCTGGTCCACCCCAATCTTGCAGATAGGCGGCACGAATATGAAAGATGCGACCAATGCAACCTTCCCTCACAAGCCGATACGCCAAACCAACAGCAGGTGCGCGTCGATAGTTGAACCACACAAATGTCTTGACTCCGTGCTTGGCAGCCTTGCGCGCTGCGTTGCGCATTTCGCGCGCGTCAGCAAGAGTTCCCGCCAACGGTTTCTCGCAAGTGACATGACGACCAGTTTCAAGTGCAGCGATCGCCATCTCTTTATGGACATCATTTGGCGTTGCGATATCAACCAACTGGACGGTTGGATTCGTCAGTGTCTCATGCCAATCAATGGTCGACGCCTTCCATCCCCATTTCCGAGCGAATTCATGGGTTTCAGCAGCATCACGCCCTGCTGCCCAATTCCGATCAACTTGCAGAGGCAAATCGAAGAACTTCGGTGCATTCGCCCACGCAATCGAATGGGCGCGCCCCATGAATTTCGTTCCAAGGAGTGCTAGGCCAAGTGATCCAGACAACTGTTCTGTCAGAGAGACTGTTTGTTTCTTTGATGCTGATTTGCGTGTGCGAACTTTTGCCATCTTCGTATCCTAACAATCAGAAGGACTTTCACAATTATGACAACAAACCAAATTATCGATCAAACTCTTTCGCAGCGAATGGAATCACTCGAGGCACGCATCGCAGAATTGCAAAATGCCTCTGTCAATGCTCGGCGATGGAAAACTCTTGCTGTCACTGCAGGTGTTGCATTGATCGCACTTGCTGGAGTTGCTGCGACTCAGTCATCACAAACTGCTGATGTCATTCGCGCACGGCGCTTTGAAGTCGTCGATCAGAATGACAAGATTGTTCTTCTTGCTGGCATTGGACAGAATGGCGGCCAGGGTGAAGTCCTGCACGCTGGTGAAGCCCAAGGTTAAATTGGAAGTGGTCTGGCCGCTGAGGACGATGTTGTTGGACAGCCATTGCACCGTAACCGGGTAGAAGCTGGAGTAGGTGACGCGTTCGTTGATGATGGTGCCGCCCGTGTAAAGGAACACATTCACGTTGGTTGGAGGCTGAAGCACGACGGGCGCACTCGTGGATTGGATCGTGACATTGAACACCCCGCTCGTGGCCATGCCTCCCACGGTGTTGGAGACCACGAATGAGTAGGCTCCACTGTCCGCCGGCTGGAGGCCGGGCAGCGTCAGGTCGTAATACTCGTCGTAAATTTCGGGGAACACGTTCTCCGGCAGGCTGATGAAGCCCGGCACGTTGGTGCCGTCCTTGCGCAGGGTGAAGAACACCGGCGGCATGCCGTAAGCACTCGCGCGTTGGCGGAGCGTGCCCCCGGCGGGCAGAACGGCGTTAGTCGGGGCCGGATTGTTGTAATAGAGGTTGCGGTCGTAGACGTTTACGACGCACACCGCGCTGGTGGCCGAGCCGTTGAGGTTCGCCGCAATCAGGCGGAAGCTGCCACCGCCGTTGTAGTTCGTGGTCAGGCCGTTGAAGATCGCGTTGGTTGCGCCGGGAATGTTCACGTTGTTCTTCTGCCATTGCAGTGCGGGAGTGGGCGTGCCGGCGACGACCGTGTTGATGGTGAACGGGGCGTTGGTGAGGATGCTGATGACGGGCGGCGGCTGGGTGAGGAAGACCGGTGTCGTGACTTGCAGAATGCTGATGGTGGCCACGGCGCTGGTGACGGAGCCGGCGTAGTTCGTGATGACGACCGTGTAATCGCCCGCGTTGGTGTCCGAGAAATTGTAGATAGTTAGTTGCGCGGTGTTGATGCCGAAGGTCACGGCGTTCGTGGTCAGGTTCACACCACCCTTCCGCCATTGGTAAGACAGCGGCACCGTGCCCGTCGCGGCGACGGTGAGTTGCACGGTGCTGTTGGACAGCACCACTTGGTTGGTCGGCTGCGTGGTGATGACCGGCGGGGTCGAGGCGGTGACGGAAACCGTCAGGTTCGAGCTGATCGCGCCTGCCACGTTCGTGACCACGATGGTGTAGGTGCCGGCGTCGGCGAGTTGGATGCCGGGCAGTGGCAGCGTGGCGTTGGTTGCATTCGGAATGGGCATCGAATTCTTCAGCCACTGATAACTCAGCGGGAACGAGCCAATCACCGTAGCCGTGAGCATGGGTGAGGAGCCCGAGAAATAACTGCCGTCGCCAAACACGAACTGAAAGCTCGGCGCAAACGGCGTGGGAGCCTCGCCATCCGTCACACGCACGTAGCCCCGTTAATTGTCCGTGGCATTACTCCCGAAGCCCGTGTCACCCCGGAAGAGATAATATGCGCACGGGATTTGATTCGTCGCCCCAAACGCCGGATAGAACGTGAAGTTGTCCGTCACCCCGTCCCCGAGCAGGCCGACGAAGTTGATGAAGAGATAATTGCCCGGGGCTTGCGGCAGCCCGTTGGGCAGCCCGGCGGACCACGTGCCCGAGCGCGCGGGCATGCCGGGCGCGGTAGGGATGGTGAACGTCCCGTTCGTCGCTCCGGTCGCCGTGAGCAGCACTTGATAGCTGACCCCCACAGCAGGATACACCGCCGTGCCGTTCTTCTCCGTCGCATCCACCCAGAGCGTTTTGCCCCCGAGGGTGCTGGGCGAAAGGTTGGTGACCGCATACTCGGCCGCCGCGCTGAAAACAGTCGTGGCAAGCCAGAAACCGACAGCAAGACGCGCAATGTTCATATCAGGTCAAAGGGATTGAGACCGAAGTTCCAAGCCAATGCTTGGCTGTTGGCAGCATTGTAATCGCGCCGAGTCACCATGCGTCAAGCCATGTGCACGATGAGGCATTTGGTTCCTGAAAACTCCTCGGGAATTGCGATTGTTTTGAGCCATCTTGACCAAACCTTGCGCTCGCGAGGGACAATAAATGTCAGCTCACGCGCGACGCGTTTTCCCGTGGAACTGAACGAGTCGCCCGCTCGCTCACGTCCGCACCTCAACACCGATCGCAACGAACCGATCTGCGAACAACGGCAACGGATCACCCCTCCCAGCTCTTCCCATCCCACTTCAATACGCGCTCGAGCATGGCCACCGCGCCGTCGGTGAAGACTTGGAAGAGCGCCTCGCCCTTCTCGGCGGTGGCGTGGCGGGGGTCGCCGATGTGGCCGGGCACGCTGCGGTCGCCCATGATCCAGCCGCGCGTGGCGGGTTCGAAGGGGTTGCCAAACGGGACGGCCTTCACCTTCTTCAGGTCACCCACTAGGTGCGGCGCGAGGCGCAGCACCATGCTCGTCTCCCACTCGCACGCGTGGCCCATGCGGGTCTGCTTGATGCCGGGGTGCGCCTCGGCGGGGTTCTTCAGCGCGAGGTTCCAATAGGTGGCGAAGAGCAGCAGCAGGTCGCGGCGGGCGCGGTATTTCTGGCGCAGCTCGAAGACGACTTGCTTGCCGGGCACGTCATTGCCGCCGTGGCCGTTTAGCATCACGAGGCGACGGAAGCCGTGCGCGATGAAGTTCTCGAACTGGCCGGCGAGCAAATCCAGATACACGCGCGGCGGAGCGGACATCGTGCCGGGAAAATCCAGGTGATGGTCGGAGTTGCCAAGCCACTGGAGCGGCGCGATGAGCACGCGCTTGCCCAGCCGCGCTTCAACGCGACGGACAATTTCGCCGCAGAGCAAACTGTCCGTGAAAACGGGCATGTGCCGGCCGTGCTGTTCGAGCGCGGCGACGGGAAAGATGACGGGAGTGTCGCGGTCGAGGGCGGCGACTTCAGACCATTTTAGATCGGTGAGGTTCATGTGTGGGTGGAAGGCTAGGGAAGCGAACGCTGAAAAACAAGCGGGCCATGTGTCTGCGTGGGCGTTTTGGAGTGCGGCGGGAAGCGTAGCGCCACGCCGCTTTTGGGTTCCATGCAACGCTGTGGGAGCAAGGGGAGTTCCGCTCTGCGGGAAACCAAAGCGGTGTCGCCGCTGCGCTCTGCCACCGTAGTCCAAAATCTGGCGGACTGATGTGCCACCTATGGAGTCGGCGGCGGAAACTCCTCGCGATAGCGCTCGCGGCGTTTGACCACGGTCTCAATGTAGCGGCGCGTGCCGGGGAAAGTCATTTGCGCGAGGAACTGCTGGCTGTTCGTGGCGGCCGCGCCTTGATCCCAGCGCAAGACGTGGCCGCGCCCGGCGTTGTAATCGGCCAGCGCGTAGGGCACGGGATCGTCCGCCTGCGGGTAACGGCGGAGCAACTTCGCGAGATACCAGGTGCCCGCAAGCGTGTTCGAGCCGGGGTCGAGGATGTGTTCGTGCTGAAAGCCGACGATGCGTTCGGCCTCGGCCCACTCGCGCGCGGCGGGCTCGCGGATTTGCATGAGGCCGATTTCGCCCGCCTTGCCCCGCGCCTCAGAGTCGAACCAGCTCTCGCGCCAGACGACGGCCTTTACCAGCGCGCCATCCATGCCATAACGCGTGGCTGCGGCACGGATCACCGCGTCCTGGCTGTGCTCGCGCCGCCAGCGGTAGTAGAGGCCGCCGCCGACCGCATCCGCGATGAGGAAAAGCACCAGGAGCGGCAGCCACTTGCGCCGGGATGTTTCTCGTGATCGACCGTCACTCGCCATGCGTGAGGATGTTAGCCGCGACGCCGCGAAGCGGGAGCAGAATCCATCCGGTCGGCCGGTGAACACCGGTCATTGCTGACTTGCTCCCACGCCGCCCGCGCCTACATTACTCTCATGCCGGAGACGCCGACTACCATTGCAAACACCCTCGCTGCCGTGCGGGACCACACGCGCGTTTACAAGGACTTTACCTACGTCTATCCCGTCATCTCGCGGCGCAGCGGCGGCCTCTCCATCGGCATCAATCTCAACCCCGACAAGGTTTGCAACTTCGATTGCGTATATTGCGAGGTGGACCGCAAGACGCCGGGCAAAACCTCCGTCGTGGACCTCGCCCAGCTCCGCGAGGAACTGACCGCCATGATTCGTTATGCCCGCGCCGGTGGGCTGGCTAGCGAGGCGAAGTTCAACGAAGTCCCGCTCGCGCTCACGCAGACGCCGCGCGACATCGCCTTCAGCGGCGACGGCGAGCCGACCATGCTGCACAACTTCGACGAATGCGTGCGCGTCGCCGCCGAGGTGAAGCGCGCCGAGGGACTGGACGCCACCAAGCTCGTCCTCATCACCGACGCCGCCGGGCTCGACACCGGCAGCGTGAAGCGCGGTCTCGCCCTCATGGACGCGAACCAGGGCGAAGTCTGGGCCAAGCTCGACGCTGGCACCGAGGGCTACTACAAGCTCGTCAACCGCACCGCCGTCCGCCTCGACCGCATCCTGCACAACCTCCTCGTCACCGCGCGCGCACGGCCCATCATCATCCAGAGCCTCTTCCTGAAGATGCACGGTCAGCCGATGCCGCCGGAGGAGCTGGCGGCCTATTGCGACCGCCTCGCCACCCTCGTGCGCGATGGCGCGCAAATCCGGGAAGTCCACCTCTACACCATCGCCCGTCCCACGCCCGAGCCGTTCTGCGGCAAGCTGACCAAGGCCGAACTCGAAGCCAAGGCCGCCACCGTGCGCGCGAAGACGGGGCTGAAGGTGGTGACGTTTGATTGATGAAACCAAGTCGTAATGCCTTTTGGCGGTGCCTAGTCGCCGTCTCGTTGGGCACCGTCGGTTGGATGAGTTACAACTGGTTCATTCAGGCCCGTGATAACTACCACGACTGCAGCGAGCACAAACTCACCGACTGCACGAACAGCACGCTTTCTGTGCAGTTCGTGATGCCGCCAGCTCACGCGTTCATGCTCCTGCTTGGATACCCGAAGGGAGAGAAAGCCACTTTCACGAATACGTTCTCCGGCCAAGTTGAGATTCGTCGAGCGGGGACCAACGTCGTTTCATTCAGTGTGGAGTCTGACCTCGTTCAAGAATGCAACTGGCTGACGCACCGGGGAATGGGCGACGCATATGTGCTCAACTGGGCCTCCACCAAGCCCGGCCTTACAGCGCTCCTCAAAGCCGGCCATGCTTATGAGATGAACGTTCAGTTCACTCGGCCGCCGCCATCGAACGCTTCGCTTTGGGCTTTCTTCACACAACGGCACGCAGACGTTCAGCGGAGCAACTCCATCGTCCTGCTTCCCCGCCAGCCATGAGCGAAGCTGTTGCGGCCGACCTTCCTCAACCCCTCGCCCTCAAAGACGCCTGCATCGCCCGGATGCGCGCCGACGGCATTGAGCAATGGGACGAAGTTTATCCGAACGCCGCCGACCTTGCGGCGGGCATGTTGCACACTTTGCGGGAGGTCGGCGGCACCGGCACCGCGACGATGCGCAAAGGCCAATTCAGCGGCTTCGAGAAGTCGCTGTGAACTCGAGCGCGGGCGGATTCCATTGCATCTCCTCGCCATCACCGCAAAGTTCCCGCGCGCATGATCCGCAACATCATCTTCGACTGGTCGGGCACGCTGGTGGATGACCTGCCCGCCGTGCTGCGGGCGACGAATCACTGCTTCGTCTCCGCTGGCAAGCCGGAGATGTCGCTCGACCAGTTCCGCGCGGAGTTCTGCCTGCCCTTCCAGCCGTTCTACAACCGCCATCTGCCCGGCGTGCCCATGGCGCAACTGGAGCAGTGGTTCCACGCGCGTTTTCGCGAGGTGCAGGACCTCGTCGAGCCGCTGCCGCACGCGCGGGACTTTCTCGTCTTCTGCCGCGAGCGCGGCGTGCGGACGTTTCTCCTGAGCTCGGTGCACCCCGACCACTGGGCGACGCAGGCGGCGAGCGCGGACTTCGGCCACTTCATTGACCGGCCTTACATCGGCGTGTGGGACAAACGGAAAGTCATCCAGCAACTCATCGCCGAGAACGGCCTCGACCCGCAGGCCACGGTTTTCATCGGCGACATGGCGCACGACATCGAGACCGCCAAGCACGGCGGCATCCACTCCGTCGCCGTGCTCACCGGCTACAACAAGCTCCCGCAACTCCGTGCCGCCGCGCCCGACCTCATCGTCGAGCACCTCGGCGAACTCCGCGACGTGATGACGCGCCACACGATGCGCCTTTCCCCAGACCCCAAGCACCAGACGCCAGACCCCATTCCCATCTCCACCGTCGGCGGCCTCATCTTCGATGCCGATGACCGCGTGCTGATGCTCCGCACGCACAAGTGGTCGCACCTCTGGGGCATTCCCGGTGGCAAGATCAAGTGGGGCGAGCGTTCCGAGGATGCGCTGCGCCGCGAGTTGAAGGAAGAGACCGGGCTCGACATCACCGACATCCGTTTCGTGCTGGTGCAGGACTGCATCCACTCGAAGGAGTTTTACCGCGACGCGCATTTCCTGCTGCTCAACTACACTTGCCGCGCCTTCGGCAGCGCGCCGCCGGTCACGCTCAACGAGGAGGCGCAGGAATTCCGCTGGGTGACGCTCGCGGAGGCGCTGGCGATGGAGCTGAACCGGCCGACGAAAATTCTCCTGGAAGAAGTGATGCAACTGGCTCCCTGACGGCGGCGCTTGCAACTTTAAGCCTTCAACTTTCAACTGCCCGCGTGGACACCATCACCCTCACTGAACTCGAAGTTTACTACTGCGTCGGCGTGCCGGACGCCGAGCGGGCGCAGCCGCAGCGATTGCTCCTCACCGTCGAGATGCAGCACGATTTCACCCGCGCCGCCGCGAGCGACGATCTGCGGGAGACGATTGATTATTACGCCGTCTCGCGTCGGTTGCTGAACTTCGGGGATGGCCGGAGCTGGAAGTTGATTGAGAAGCTTGCGGCTGACATTGCGGCGATGGTGCTGACGGATTTTGGCGCGGCGGCGGTGAGCGTGGAGGTGAAGAAATTCATCATCCCCGAGGCCCGCCACGTCAGCGTGCGGCTGGAGCGAAAGCGAGATTAAGCGGATAGAGCGGTCCGGGCCACGGCAGCGGGCCTGCCACGCTCATTTTCCAGGCGGCTTGGGCGGCGCGAGAAGTTCCTTCAGCTTGCTCGTCACCGCCGCCGTCGTGGCTCCGGTGTCGGCCTTCATCCCTGCGGCGAGCCCGGTGACGAACGCTGTGGAGGCCGAGGTGCCGCTGATCAAATACGCTTTGCCACCGAAATAGACGATGCTCGAACCCGGCGCGGCCAAGTCCACGAAATCGCCGCGATTGGCGTAGCTGGCGAGTTGGCCATCACGCCCGCCCGCCGTCACCGCCAGCACCTCGGGATAGGCGGCGGGATACGTGGGCGTGGTGGTCGGCTCGTTGCCGGCGGCGGCGATGAACATCACGCCGCGCGCCGCGCCCTGTGTGATGATGTTGTGCAGCAACTGGCTGTCGCCCGCGCTGCCGAGGCTGAGGTTGACGACCGTCGCACCCGCGTTGATGGCTTCGACGATGCCGCGCGCGACGTTGAACGTGCTGGTGTTCGCATCGTTGCCATACACGTCCACCGGCAACACGCGCACGGTGGTGGTGGCATTCTTGTCCTGCGTGCTGGCCAGCCCCCGCAAGACGGTCTCGAACATGGCCGTGCCATGCGTGGGGCTTGCGTCGCCTGGCGTGGCCTCGCCGGCGACGGCAATGCCCGGCAGCAGGAAATCCCGGTAGGGCGCGCTTCCCTGCACGGGTTGATCCACGAGGCCCACGATCACCTGACCCGTGGGCGTGCTGGCGGCGGGCTTGAGGGTGAACGGCAGCAGTGAACTGGCGGCGAGCGCATCCGCCGTGACCGGGCGGGGCAGGGCGTAGTTGTAATCCACGTTGAAGTCCGCGTTGCCGTTCAGCGCTGATTGCGCCTGCCGCGCTGCATCCGCGCTGTCGAATTTCAGCCGATAGGCGCCGGGGTCGTTGAGGCGGCCGGTGATTTTGGCGCCGAGGCGTTTGGCCAGTTCGTCGGCGTCCGCCTTGCTGCCGGGCTTGCGGAGGAGGACGAGTTCATTGGCGATGGGCCGGGCCTTGATTCCCGGCGGGCGCACGGGCTGGGTGGCGTCGCTGACGAACGTGCGGAAGACGAAGAGCTTGGCGGTTGCGTTGGCCTGCGGCAGCACGGCGAAGCTGAGTTCGCCCAGCATCCGCCCGAGCGCGTCGGTGGGGGTGAGGTTGCTGAACTTGACGGACACCGGAGATTTCAGCGTGGTGCCGGGCTCGACGAAGACCTGCCAGCCGGTAACCTCGGCGAGTTGCTCGAGCAATTGTGTCAGTGACCAGCCCGCGATGTCGGCATCCACGCGCTCACTGCTGCGCCAGATCAGCTTGTCCGCCGCACGCGTCGGTGCGGCGAGCAGCGCCAGCAACGCAAGGCTGAGACAGATCCGCAGGATACGGTTCATCCGGCACAGGTAGCACGTTGCGCACGTCAGAAAAAGCCCGAACGCAAAGGAAGCCAGCCGAGCGCGGTGCCGCAGTCGTTCAGCCTGGCCGCAAGCGCGCTGCGTTCGCTTGGTTGCCGGGTGGGTTTGCTATCGTTTCCCAGAGCGCTCCAGCGGGCGGCGGTGAAGTCAGCGCGTTTTCGCGAGGTCGAGGAAGACGATGATGGAGGGATTGCCCACGGGCGTGTAGTGGCCGGTGAACTTCAGGCCTCCCGTCGGCGGGTCCACGCGGAAGACCGTGAGGTTGTCGTCGCGCTGATTGCAGACGTAGAGGAATTGGCCGGTGGGATCGAAGTTGAAGCTGCGCGGATAATTCCCGCGGGTGGGTTCCTCGCCGAGGTAGGTGAGCGTGCCATTGGCTCCGATAGCGAAAATGGCCGTGGTGTCGTGCAGGCGGTTGCCGGCGTAGAGGAACCGGCCGTCGGCGCTGACCATGATCTCGGAGCAGAAGTTGCTGCCCGCGAAACCCGGCGGCAGCGTGGAGATGGTCTGCCGCGCGGTGAGCCGGCCTTTCGCGGAGTCGTAATCGAACAGCACCACGGTGGAGCCCTCCTCTTGGATCGAGTAAAACCAGCGGCCGTTGGGGTGAAAGGAGAAGTGGCGCGGGCCGTCGCCGGGCGGCAGCGTGACGGACGGCGGATCGTTGGGTGTGAGCACGCCCTTTTGCGCGTCGAATTTCCACACGAAGATTTGATCCAGCCCTAGGTCCACGTGCAGCACGTAACGCCCGGCGGAATCGGCCTCGATCATGTGTGCGTGCGTGCGGTCGTGACCGCTGAAGGCAAAGGAGCCGGGGGGCGCATTCTTCGCCTGCTTCGGGCCCACGGTCCCTTGGTCCACCTTGATGTCCGTGGCCGCGCCGAGACTGCCGTCGGGCAAAATGGGCAGCACGGCGACGGAGCCACCGAAGTAATTCGCCACGAGCACGAACTTCCCGGAGGGGTGAATGCTCACGTAGGTGGGACCTGCCCCGCCGGAACGCACGGTGTTGAGCAATTTCAACTGCCCGTCCGCGCGGTTGATGGCGAAGGCGCTGACGGTGCCTTCGTTGGCCGCGCCCACGCGGTCGGTTTCGTTCGCGGAATACAGGAGCGTGCCGGCGGCGTTGACCACCAGACAGCTCGGGCTGGTGCCGAGTTCATACACGCCGCGCGGCGATAAGGCGCCGGTCGTGCGGTCCACTTGGAAGAGGTGGATGCCCCGGCCATTGCCCGGCGGCAAATCCACCTGCGTGGGCAGCACGTCCCGCAGCGGCGAACTGAACGTGCCGACGTAGGCCATGAGCGGACTTTTGGACTCGGCGGATTGCGCATCTTCCCGGCTCGCGAGCCAAGGCGCGCCAGCCGCGAGCACGACGGAGGTTTGCAGAAAGGACCGCCGGGAACCGCCGGTCGACACGAGCGAGGAAGTCTGGTGCATGGTGCAGCGGACGATAAAAGAGCGCCGCCAAACGGGTCGAGACAAACAGTGACGTGGCGAAGGCGGTTGAGTTCGCCCACCCATTCTCGTAATGCTTCCGCCATGCTCCGACCGCGCAAGAAATACACCGTTTACGATCTTCAGCAGCTCAAGGGCAAACGCTGTCTCACGCACATCCACGTCAAGTCCCCAGAGGAAGCGGCGGCGGCGGAACAGGCGGGCGTGGACCTGATGAGCTGCAGCTTTGATTCCCCCGAAGCGCAGGCGCGGCTGCCGTTGCTCGTGGCCGCCGCCCCCAAAAGCTTTCTCTCCTGCGCCACGCCGCACGGGCTGGCGTCGCCGGAGGAAGCCATCCGCGTGGCGTTTCGTGCGCTCGAGCTCGGGGCCAGCTCGGTCTATTGCTCGGCCAGTCCGTTCATCATCGAGGCGATGGCGCGCGAGGGCATACCCGTCGTGGGCCACCTCGGGCTCGTGCCGCGGCACGTCACTTGGACCGGCTATCGCGCCCTCGGAAAGACCGTTGCGGAAGCACGGGAACTCCACCGTCGCATGCAGGAGTTGGAAAACGCGGGCGCTTACGCGGCGGAACTCGAAGTGGTGCCGCACAACCTTGCGCGCTGGCTTAGTTCGCAGACTAAATTGCTCCTCATGTCGCTCGGCTCCGGCAGCGGTTGTGACACGCAATTCCTCTTCTCTGACGACATCCTCGGCGACTACGAGGAACGGCCGCCGCGCCACGCGAAGGCGTATCGCAACTTCCTTGCCGAGCACCGGCGTTTGCAAGCCGAGCGCCTCGCTGCGTTCCGTGAATACATCGCCGACGTGAACGAAGGTCGTTTCCCCGAGCGCAGCCACCTGATCGAGATGGATGCGCGATTGCTCGAGGAAGTGGTGAAGACGGTTGGCAGCACGCCGAAGGAGCCGGCGTAACTCTCACTCACGCGGTCGCGATCACGGCGCTTTCCGCGGTGGGCGGCAACACGTGAAGTTGTGCGTCGTGGAAGCCTGCCTCGATGAGCATCTTCTCATACTCGGAGAACGTGTAGGCATCCCCTTCTGGCGTGGTGCCGAGCATGACCAGGCTGAAGCTCGCAGAACACGCCGGAGTGATCCGGTCTTCGTTGGGCACAAACTCAATGATGACCACGCGCCCGCCGGGGCGTAGCGCGGCGTAAACACGGCGCAGGAAACGGGTGCAGTCTGCGATGTTGAAGTGGTGCAGGAAGTTCGGCACCAGCACTGCATCGTAGCCGGTGCCGAGATCCACGGTGAAGGCATTGCCGACAATTTTGTTGAATCGCCCGGCCAGTCCCGCAGCGACTGCGTTTTCCTCCGTGACCGCGAGCACCGCTTCCCAGTCCAGAGCGACCAAGTGGGCGCGCGGATTTTTCTTCGCGAAGGCGATACCGTAGGCTCCGTGGCTTGCCGAAATGTCGAGCACGCGGGTGTCGCGGTCGGGATCAAGCGGGGTCAGTTCGGCGGCCGCTTGCGCGGCTGGCACCATCAGTGGCCCCATGGCCCGCGCGAATTCCACCCACGCGGGATGATCCGGCGCGGTGGTGCCATGCTCCGAGGTGTGAATGCGCCCACGGCGGATGGTGGAAGCCAGATCGGTGAAGGCTTCCGTCAGACCGGGGGCGAGCAGGAATTTCACCGCATCGCCGAAGTAAGCCGGCGATTTTGCGTCGAGGAAAACGGCGGACGAAGGGGTGAGCGCATAATGCGCACCAGTCTTTGTCAGGAAGCCCAGAATCGCCAAATTGTCGCTGAGAATGCGGATGCCCCGCTCGGGCGACTGACAACGTGCGGCAATCTCTGCCGCCGTCGCCGGAGCGCCGCCGACGGCCGTGAACACGCCGAGATCAATCGCCGCCTTCAGCGCGGCCGTCCGGTGAAAGGCATTGATGGTTTCAAAGAAGAGCTGGGGAGAAGGAGCGGTTGAGCCAGACATGGTCGGGGCTGGTGAAAGGGTGGAGACTTATGTGTTTCACGTTTTACGTTCCCAGCGGAACTTCCGGTCGCTCTCCTGAATCGGCAGGTCGTTGATGCTGGCGAAGCGAAACTTCATGTAGCCAAGTTCGTCGAACTCCCAGTTTTCGTTGCCGTAGGCGCGATACCACTGGCCGGAGTCGTCGTGAAATTCATACTCGAAACGCACGGCGATGCGATTGCCGCCAAAGGTCCACAGTTCCTTTTTCAGCCGGTAGTCGAGTTCGCGTGCCCACTTGCGTCGCAGAAAGGCGACAACTTCTGCCCGGCCGTTGACGAACTCGGCGCGGTTGCGCCAGTGGGTGTCCTCGGTGTAAGCGAGCGACACACGCTCGGGGTCGCGGGAATTCCAGGCATCCTCGGCGGCCTGGATTTTCTGGCGGGCGGTTTCCTCGGTGAAAGGCGGGAGCGGTGGGCGGGGGTTCATGTCAGGCATTGAGTTGAGCTTCGAGTTCAGCGATGCGCTGGCGCAACGGCGCAAGGGCGGCCTCCACTTCTGAAGCCGTGTAACGCGGGGTGATGTATTTCGGGCAGTTCCAATCAAACGAAAGGACCTCGATAAAAAATATCCGTTCGACGAGGCTGCGCATAGCTGGTTCGGCCAGTTGCGTGACGAGTTCGGGATGTTGGCGGGCGTCCTCGATACGCGCGTGCCCGAGGATTTTCAACCGTTCGCGGCGCGGATAATCCATGAGAAACAGTGCCACCCGATCATTAACGGCGAGGTTGCCGGTGGTGAGCAACTGGCGGTTGCCCTTGTAGTCGGCGAACGCAAGTTGCGTGGGACTCACGACGTGCAGGAAGCCCGGCGCGCCACCGCGATGTTGCAGGTAAGGCCAGCCGTTTTCCGTGACCGAGGCCATGTAAAAAGAATCCCGCGCTGCGATGAAGGTGCACTCCTCGTCGGTGAGTGCGTCACGCTCCGGAGCGGCATCCACTCGGCCGCACCGTCCAAAATAATGCTCCTGCGTGGCTAGCACGGACGGCGTGAACAGGGTGTGGAGAAACCGGTCGGCCATGGTTCACGCCTTCTTGACGAAGCAGGCTTTGAGGCCCACGGCGATGCCATCCACCTTGCAGGAGATTTCGTGGTCGTCGTCTTCGAGGCGGATGGGTTTGGACTTCGAGCCGCCCTTGAGCACTTGGGACCCGCCGAGCTTCAAGTCCTTGATCAGGATCACGCAGTCGCCGTCGGCGAGCACGTTGCCGTGGGCGTCCTTCACGATGCGGGCGGCGGGCGCGGCCTCGGTGGCGGCCGCGCGCGGCCACTCGTGACCGCAGGTGACGCACTCCCATTTTTCAGGGTGCTCCAGAACGTCAGCCATCTCACACATCGGGCAGGCGGGTTTGCTCATGTGGCCGAAGGGTAACGCGGTCGTGCGCCGGGACTCAATGCCGCATCGGCGGAACGAGGGGAAATTGCTGGCGAAGTTTACACCAAACCCTTGATCGGCTCGCCGCCGGTAAGGGTGTCCACGAGGGACTTGGGCAAGCCGTCCATCACGCGCACTTCGCCGAGGTCTAGCAGTGTGTGCATGACGGTGGCGAGCAGGTTTTGCATCGTCGCCGGGCTGTCAGAGGGCGCGCCGCCGTCGCGCGCGGAGGCGCCGATGACGCGGCCCATCTGCAATCCGCCACCGTAGAGGAGCAAGGGAGCGAGGCCGCCCCAGTGGTCCCGCCCGCCTTTGGCATTGATGCGTGGGGTGCGGCCCATTTCGCCGCAGCACACGAGGAGAATCTTGTCCCGCAGACCCCGCGCCTCGCAGTCCTCGATGAATGCGGAGACGGCGTGATCGAAGGGTCGCCCCACGTAGTCCATACCCACGGTCATGGGCGCGTTGTTCACGTCGGCGTGCATGTCCCAGACGAAGCTGGTGGTGACGGTGACGAAGCCCGCGCCGCGTTCGCAGAGGCGACGGGCGAGGAGGAGCAGTTTGCCGAGGGTCGCGGAATTGTCGGCGTAATGCTCACGGTTTTTCCACGCGGGACTGAAGCGGTCGCGCGACGAGAGCGGCGCGGTGTCGTAGCGGGCCACGACGCGCGGGTCTTCCTTGCTGAGATCAAAGGCGTCGGAGATGCCGCCCTCCAACGTGGCGAAGGCTTGCTGCTGAAAGGAATCAAGGCCGTCGAAGGCCCCGCTTGCCTCGGCGCGGCGCTTCCACAGGTCCAGGGAGCCGAGTAATTCGCGGCGGTCGTTGAGTCGGGACTGCGGGAGGTTCAGCTTCATGTCCGCCTGCAAGCCGCCGCCCGCTCCGGGCACGAACGGCGCGTAGGCCGAGCCGAATTCGCCTACCGACTCGAAGTTGCCGAACTGCGTGATGGCCGGGCCGGAGAGCGGGTCCACCGCGCGCGGGAAGAGCGCGACGTTGGTGGGCATCGCGGTGTCGGGCCGCAGCACGCCAGCGACGCGGGAGTAGAGCGTGCCCATGTTCGCACGCAACGTGTCGCGACCGACGATGGGTTTGATGTCGTGGTTCGCATCGCCGGTGGTGAACGAGCGGACGATGGAGAACTTGTCGTTGAGTTGCGCCAGCTTCTCGAAGGTGGAGCCGAACGTGATGCCGGGAATCTTCGTGCGAATTTCGCCGGTCGCGGAACGGATCTCGCGCGGTGCATCCATCTTGGGATCGAAGGTCTCGAACTGGGACGGGCCGCCGTGCTGGAAGAGGAAGATGACTGATTTGTCACGGAGCGCGAGCTTGTTGGCCTTGGCGTGGGCTTTGAAAGCCAGCAGGTCCGCGAGCGTGATCCCGCCCAGGGAAAGCCCCCCGACGCGCAGGAACTGGCGGCGGGAACGGCCGCCAGCGGGGTGCCGGGCGTCTTGGAGTGTGAGCATGTGTGCGGCGTTGGACGGTGCCGGTCGACGCCGCATTGAATCGGCCCTCAAACTCAGCAAACTGACGTAAACGGCCGGGTTTCCCTTGTCCCGCAAGCGCTGAATTGACGGCCTTGCTGTGCGGTCTAGGCTTGTTGCGTGAACCACCTGATTCGTTCGTTCTTCGTGCTGCTCATGGGGAGTCTGGTCGCCCAGCTTCCCGCCGCCCCCGCAGTAAAATCTCCCGCGCTCGCCCACGACGGCCAGCCCGTCGGCCTGGACAAACGCATTCTGCTAACCACCTCGCGCGTCGTTGGCTCACCGGAACCACCCCCGATGCTGCGGGCCAAACGCGCGTGGCCGGCGTTGAATTTCCATCACTCGCTCTTCATCGGGCGTGACGCGAGCAGCGATGGCTTCCTCGTCGGTGAGCAGGCCGGACGCATCCTCTCCATCTCGCGCGATCAGGCGGGCACGACGACGAATGTGTTTCTCACCGTGCCGGACCACGAGCTGTATTCCTTCCACTTCCATCCGGGCTTCGCGACGAACCGGTATGTGTTCACGTTCGTGAACGGCCCAATCACGAAGCAGACCAACAGCGCGGGCGTGGTGCTGGGCGGGACCAACCGGTTCAACCGCATTCTCCGCTACACGGTCACGCCCGAGGGAAAAGCAAACCCGGACTCGCAATATGAAATCATCCAGTGGTGGTCCAATGGTCACAACGGTGGCGAGATGGCGTTTGGCCTTGATGGCATGCTCTACATCACTTCCGGCGACGGCACGAGCGACTCGGACGGCAACAACACCGGGCAGGACATCACGGACTTGAACTCCGGCCTGCTGCGCCTCGATATCGAACATCCCGACGCGGGCAAGGCGTTTTCGATTCCCAAGGACAATCCGTTCTGGGATATCCCCGGTGCGCGGCCTGAGCTGTGGGCTTACGGATTCCGCAACCCGTGGCGCATCACGATGGACCCGGCCGACGGAGGATTGCTCGTCGGCGACATTGGGCAGGACCTCTACGAAATGATTGAACTGGTCACGCGCGGCGCGAACTTTGGCTGGAGTGTGCGCGAGGGAAATCATCCCTTCCACGCGCAGCGCAAGCCGGGCCCGCATCCGTTCACCCCGCCGCTCATGGAGCATCACCACGCTGAGGCGCGCTCGATCACCGGCGGCGTGGTGTATCAGGGCAGCCGTTTCGCCGAGCTCCGTGGGGCCTATGTCTACGGCGACTACGGCACCGGTAAAATCTGGGCGCTCAAGCGCAAGGGGGCGAAGGTCACGTGGCATCGCGAGATCGCCGACACGCCGCACCAGATCCTCGCCTTCTGCGAAGGCCGCGATGGAGAAATCTTCTACGTCGATTATGCCGGACAACTTTACGAACTGGAGCCGACCCCGCCGGAGACGAAGAAGCGTCCGCCGTTCCCGCGAAAACTCAGCGAGAGCGGGCTGTTCGCAAAGGTCAAAGGCCACGTCGTTGCGCCGGGCGTGATTCCGTATTCGGTGAACTCGCAGTTGTGGTCGGACGGCGCGCACAAGGAACGGTTCATCGCGCTGCCGGGCGAGTCCAAGATCGAGTTCAGCGAAGGTGGCGGCTGGAAATTCCCCGAGGAAACCGTGCTGGTGAAAAGCTTTGCGCTCGACCTCGAAGCCGGCAACCCGAAGTCGCGCAAATGGATCGAGACTCGTTTCCTCCTCTTCGAGCAGAACGAGTGGGTCGGTTACAGCTACCGCTGGAACGAGTCGCAGACCGACGCGGAACTCGTCGAGGCCAAGGGCGTGGATCGCGCCTTCAAGATCAAGGACGCCCGTGCGCCCGGCGGCACGCGCCAGCAGACGTGGCATTACCCGAGCCGCGCCGAGTGCATGACCTGCCACAGCCGCGCCGCGCAGTTCGTGCTGGGCACCACCACGGTGCAGATGAATCGCGAGCACGATTACGCCGGCGTGAAGGCCAACCAGCTTCGCACGCTCGCGCACATCGGTGTGTTCAATCTCAAGCCCGACAAGGACGGCGTGGCCAAGCTGCCGAAGCCGCCCGAGAAAATGGTTGCGTTGCCCAATCCCTACGACGAGTCCGCACCGCTCGACGACCGTGCGCGTTCCTACCTCCACGCCAATTGCTCGCACTGCCATGTCGAGGCCGGCGGCGGAAATTCCGCGATCACGCTGCGTTGGAACACCAAGCCCGAGCAAATGAAGCTCATCGGCGTCGCGCCCTTGCACGACAAGTTCGGCATTGCCGACGCGTTGCTCGTCGCGCCCGGCGCGCCTGAACGCAGCGTGCTCATGCAGCGCGTGCTGCGCATCGGCCAAGGCGGGATGCCGCCGCTGGCCAAGTCGATCGTGGATGAACCGGCGGTGAAGATGCTGGGCGAGTGGATTCGCTCGGTGAAGTGACGGCGGGGAAAGTGATTGCTAGCTAGTGATTAGCAACTAGCCGGGAACGCTCAGGGCTGACCACTGATTACTTTCCAGTCCGCTCACCTCGCCAGTTGCCCATCCAACAACTGCACTACCCGCGGTGCCCGGGCGGCCACTCTGGCATCATGCGTGGCGATGATCAGCGTGGCTTTGGTTTCCGCGCGGAGTTCGCACAGTAGGTTCAGGATTTCCTCGCCGGTGTGCGAATCGAGGTTGCCCGTCGGCTCATCGGCGAGGATGAGCGCAGGCTGGTTCACCAACGCTCGGGCGATGGCGACGCGTTGCTGCTCGCCGCCGGAGAGTTCGGCCGGGCGATGCTCCAGCCGGTGCTCCAGACCAACGCGCCGCAACAGCTCGCGGCCACGCCGTTCTGCCTCGGCCGGATCCCGCCGCGCGACGCGGCCGGGAAGGCAGACGTTTTCCAGCGCGTCCAGCTCGGGCAGGAGATGATAGGCTTGGAAGACAAAGCCAACTTGGCCTAGGCGCAGCTTCGCCAGGTCGTGGTCATTCAGCGCGGCGAGACTCTGGCTGCGGAAGTGGATTTCGCCGTGGTTGGGCCGGTCGAGTCCGCCGAGCAGATGCAGCAACGTGCTCTTGCCCGCGCCGGACGCGCCGCGCAACGCGACGAATTCGCCGGCGTCCACCGTGAGATCCACGCCGCGCAGCACTTCCACGAGGCGTGCGCCAATGCGGTAGGTTTTGCGCAGGCCGGTGGCGCGGAGGAGGGGCTCACTCATTGCGAAGCGCCTCCACCGGTTGCAGCCGCCCCGCATTCCACGCCGGCAGCAGGCCGGCGAGCAGGCAAATGAAGAGCGACCCACCACAGATGATCGCGATGTCGCCGGGCACGATGAGCGCCGGCAGGCGGTCGAAGGCGTAGATCGTGCGCGGGAACAGCTCGAAGCCGAACAGCTTGTTCATTACATCCAAAAACTGATTCCGATAATGTAGTGCCAGCAGACCCAGCCCGAAGCCCGCGATTACACCCAGCACACCGACGATCAGGCTCTGGCTGAGGAACAGCCAGCGCACCTGCCCGTTTGTGGAGCCCAGCGCCTTGAGCACGCCGATCTCGCGCGTCTTTTGCACGACGAACGTGATCTGCGCGCTGGTAATGCCGAACGCGGCCACGATCATGATGAAGAAAAGCAGGTAGAACATGACATTCTTCTCCACCAGCAGTGCGTTGAGGATGCCGGAGTTGTCGTCCAGCCAACTCCGCACGAGGAACTGCGGCCCGAGCGTCTGTTGCAACTCGTGGCTGGCCACGTCCGCCTCATACGGATTGTGCAGCATGATTTGCAGCGCATGGACATCGTCGCCCAGCTCGAAGAGATCCTGGCCGTTGGCCAGCGAGGTCACGACAAAGTTGGCGTTGAATTCGTAGTAGCCCACGTCGAAGACGCCCTTGACGGTGTATTCGTCGGGCTTGCGCACCTCGGTCAAGTCCTTGCCTTCGCTGCGCCGCATGGCTTCACGCATCTTTTTGGCCAACGCTGGCGACGTGATTTCCACGTGGTCGCCGACGCGCAGGCCGAGGTTGTTGGCCAGTTCGCGGCCGACGAGCAGGCCGTTGCCGCGCAGGTTGAACTCGCCGCTGATGATATTCGTGCGCAAGTCAGCCACGCCCTCGCCGCGGCCCGTGTCCACCCCGCGCACCACAGGTGCATCGACGAGCGATCCGTTGCCGTCGGATTGCGTTTCGAGCATCACCTTGCCTTGCACGAACGGCGCTACGCCCTTTACCCGGGGGTTGGCCATGATGCGCGCCATGACCGTGTCGCGCTCGGCGAGCAGGGCTCCGGGCTGGACGACGCGAAGGTGGGCGTTGAAGCCGAGCAGCTTGTCGCGGAGCAGCTTGTCGAAGCCGCTCATCACGCTGATGACGATGATGAGCACCGCCACGCCGAGCATCACGCCGATGACCGAGATCAGCGTGATGATGGAGACGAACGTGCGCTTGGGCCGCAGATAACGCAGCGCCAGCAGCAGCTCGAAGGGCAGTCGCGACACGGGCGGACGCTAGCCGACGGCCAAGCGTCGGGGCAAGCGATTCACTAAGCAGCGCCGCGCTTGGACCTGTCCTCGCTGTCTCTGATTTGTATGCCGCAGTGAGTGCAAAACCGTGAGCAAAGGCCACCCCGCCGAACTACTTGGGAATAGTTCCGATCGCATTGTGAGCACTTGGGCAAACCGACACCCCACTGATGTTGCTCTGGGTATCGAGCCTTGCAGAAGGGGCAGTAGTCTCCGTGTTCTCTGCTGTCCACCAATCGATGGCAGGCGGGGCAACCCGCCAGCGTCGTGCGGATCATCAGAATGCCACTCCAGAGCACCCACCCCAACGGCAGGAGTCCACACCACACCATCCAACCTGAGGCTGTTACCCGATCCCAAACGACGCCGAAAAGACCAGTCGCTTCGGCCCCCATGAACAGCATCCTTCGGGCCTGCACCATACGGCGATCTTGTTCGGTCATTTTCCTGCGGAAGGTAGCCAACTCTTCCGCCGAATATTCCACAGCCAGCTGTGATGGGGGCTTCATGCAAAAGGAAATTTGCACTTCCCTCGTCGTCTTGAAAACTAAAAGCTCTCTCGCATGAAGCCGATTTTCCTGGTTGCCACCGTGGGCCTCGGGCTCGCGCTGGCGGGTTGCAAAAAATCTGATTCGCCCGCTGGCTCGGGCTCTGCCCAAAGTGCGAAGAAGGGCGACGTGAAGGACGCGCCGTCACGCATCGATGGCAAGATGGTCCTGCTGCGCGGCAACGGCGCCGAGCCATCCGACCTCGATCCTCAGCTCGTCACCGGTGTGCCGGAGCACATGATCCTGATGGGCCTGTTCGAGTGCCTGACCGGCCAGGATCCGAAGGATTTGCACCCCGTGCCCGCCGCTGCCGAGCGCTGGGAAGTCTCCGCCGACCAGCTCACCTACACATTCTACATCCGCAAGAACGCCCAGTGGTCCAACGGTGATGCCGTCACCGCGCACGACTTCCACCGCAGCTACCGCCGCATCCTCGAGCCCACGCTCGCCGCGCAATACGCCTACATGCACCACGTCGTGAAGGGCGCGCAGGATTACAACGAGGGGAAGCTCAAAGACTTCGCCCAGGTCGGCTACAAGGTCGTGGACGACCACACCTTCCAGATCACGCTCGTCGGGCCCACGCCCTACTTCCTCTCGCTCGTGAACCACACGTCGTGGATGCCCGTCCACCTGCCGACGGTCGAGAAGCACGGCAAGGCCTACGAGCGCGGCAGCAAGTGGACGCGGCCCGAAAACTTCGTCTGCAACGGCCCCTTCACGCTCGCGAAGTGGGAGGTGAACCAGTTCATCAGCATCGTGCGCAACCCGAAGCATTGGAACGCCGCCGCCGTGAAGCTCGACGAAATCCGTTTCCTCCCCATCACCGACCAGGCCACCGAGGAGCGCATGTTCCGCGACGGCAAACTGCACGTCACCGACACCGTGCCGCCGACCAAGATCGAGGTGTATCAGAAGAACAGCCCGGCCTACATCCGCATTGATCCTTACCTGGCCAATTACTTCTACCGCATCAACGTCACCAAGCCGCCGCTTAACGACAAGCGCGTGCGGCAGGCGCTGGCCCTGGCCATTGACCGCGAGGGTATCGTCAAGTTCGTCACCAAGGCCGGGCAAATCCCCGCGTTTAACATGACTCCGCCCGGCACTGCGGGCTATACCTTCCGCAGTTCCGGTTCCGCCGGCGTGGCCGAGGCGAAGAAGCTGCTCGCCGCCGCCGGCTATCCCGACGGCAAGGGCTTCCCCTCCGTGGAAATCCTCTACAACACGCAGGACACCCACCGCAGCGTCGCCGAAGCCATCCAGCAGATGTGGAAGCAGAACCTCGGCATCGAAGTGAAGCTGCTGAACCAAGAGTGGAAGGTCTATCTCGATTCGCAGCGCCAGCTCAACTACCAGATTTGCCGCGCCGGTTGGACCGGTGACTACGTGGACCCGAACACGTTCCTCGATATGTGGCTGACCGGCGGCGGCCAGAACGAAACCGGCTGGGGCAACAAGGAATATGACCGCCTCATCACTGAAGCCGGCCGCACCGCCGACGCCGCGGCGCGCCTCGAACTCTTTCAGAAAGCCGAGGCCATCCTCATGGACGAGATGCCCATCCTTCCCATCTACTTCTACACCCGCTCCCACCTCATCTCGCCCAAGGTCAAAGGCTGGCACCCAACCCTGCTCGACCTGCATCCCTACGAGCACCTGTCGCTGGAGTAGTTGGTTTTTCGCCACAGATGGACACAGATGAAACACAAATTGGGAAGTGGACTGCGACGACTGGTGGACTTGTCCCCATGCGGGTTGCTACTTCGCTCCCGCCCTCCTGCACTCAAGGCTCTATCTGTGTCCCATCAGTGTTCATCTGTGGCTAAACGGTAATGGCCCGCTTCCTCTTCATCCGCCTGCTGCAAACGCTCCCGGTCCTCTGGGCGGTGGCCACGCTCACGTTCTTCATGGTGCGCTACGCGCCCGGCGGGCCGTTCACGGCGGAGAAGAGCATCCCGCCCGAGATCCTCAAACGCCTCGAAGCTCACTACGGCCTCGACCAACCGCTCGGCGTCCAATACTTGCGCTTTCTCAAGAACCTCGTCACCGGCCGCGAGCCGTCCATCCGCCACGCGAACCGCACCGTCGGGGAAATCATCCGCGAATCCTTCCCCGTGTCGTTGGAGCTGGGCTCGTGGGCCTTGCTGATCGCGTTAGGCATCGGCCTGCCCGCCGGGATGCTCGCCGCGCAAAAGCCCAACACGCTGCAAGACTACGTGCCGATGTCCGCCGCGATGGTGGGCGTGGGGCTGCCCACGTTCGTGCTGGGACCGCTGGTGGTGCTGCTCTTCGCGCTCAAGTTCGGCTGGTTCAACACCTCTGGTTGGAACGCGCCGAGCGATCGCGTGCTCCCGGCGTTCACGCTGGGCTGTCACCTCGCAGCCTACGTCGCCCGGCTCACGCGCGGCGGTATGCTGGAAGTCATGGGGCAGGACTTCATCCGCACCGCGCGGGCCAAGGGCGCGTCCGGCTGGCGCATCCTCACCCGGCACGCGTGGCGCGGTGGCCTGCTGCCGGTCGTCACCTTCCTCGGGCCGGCGGCGGCGGGCCTCATCACCGGCTCCTTCGTTATCGAGACCGTCTTCAACATCCCGGGCCTGGGCAAATACTTCGTCGGCTCCGTCTTCGACCGCGACATCCCGGTAGTGGGCGGCACGGTCTTCTTCTTCGCCGCGCTGATCCTGTTCTTCAACCTGCTCGTGGACATCGCGCAGGCGTGGCTCAATCCGAAGGTTCGACTCGAATGATGATATCTGGCAATGATCGCAGCGACGCCATCTGAACCCATCGAAGCCGGCCATTCCTTGTGGCAGGACGCCTGGGCGCGCTTGCGCAAGAACAAGCTCGCGCTCGCCAGCGCCTTCCTCGTGGTTGCGCTCGGCATCATTTGCGCCGCCGCGCCGTGGGTTTCGCCGCACGCCTACGACGCGCAGAACCTCGCCCTCGGCGCGGCCCCGCCGTCCGCGAAGCACTGGCTTGGCACCGATCATCTCGGGCGCGACCAGTTCACGCGACTGCTCTACGGCGGCCGCGTCTCGCTCATGGTCGGCCTGTGCGCGACGGGCGTGGCGCTGACCATCGGTGTGCTCTACGGGGCCATCTCCGGCTTCATCGGCGGCAAGCTGGATGCGCTGATGATGCGGCTCGTAGACATCCTTTACGCGCTGCCGTTCACGCTCTTCGTCATCCTGCTGACCGTGTGGCTCGGGCGCGAGTTGTGGCTGCTCTTCGCTGCGATTGGCGCGGTGGAGTGGCTCACCATGGCGCGCATCGTGCGCGGGCAGGTGGCGTCGCTGAAACGCATGGAATTCGTTGAGGCCGCGCACGCGCTGGGCTTGCGCAAGCGCCGCATCATCCTGCGCCACATGATTCCCAATGTCCTCGGGCCGGTCATCGTTTACACTACGCTCACGGTGCCGGCGGTGATGCTGCTCGAAGCGTTCCTGAGCTTCCTCGGCCTCGGCGTGCAACCGCCGATGAGCTCGTGGGGCTCGATGATTAAGGACGGCGCGGACCGCATGGAGGAATACTGGTGGATGCTCGTCTTCCCCGCCGGTGCTTTCAGCGCGACGCTCTTCTGTCTGAACTTCCTCGGCGACGGCCTGCGCGACGCGCTCGACGTGCGGGCGAGTAAAGATTGAAACCACGGATGAACATGAATCAACACGGATTGATTCGCCGCAAAAGGGCGCAGAGGGCACAAAGAATTCCTTCTGTGCAATCCCTCTCCCTTCTGTGCTCTCTGCGTCCTTTCGCGGCAAACTTCCCTCTTCATCCGTGTCCATCCGTGTCCATCCGTGGTTGAAATCATGTCGCTCCTCGAAGTCCAAAACCTCCGGGCCTATTTCCACACGCGCAACGGCATCGTGCGCGCGGTGGATGGCGTGTCGTTCAGCGTCGAGAAGGGCGAGACGCTGGGTATCGTGGGCGAGAGCGGCTCGGGCAAGTCCGTGACGTGCTACTCGCTGATGGGTCTCATTCCCAAGCCGCCGGGACGCATCGAGTCGGGCACGGCGCGCTTCGACGGTGCCGACTTGCTCGTGATGAGCGAGGTGGAGCTGAACCAGATTCGCGGCAAGCGCATCGCGATGATTTTCCAGGACCCGATGACCTCGCTGAACCCGTATCTGCGCATCGAGGACCAGCTCATCGAGCCGCTGCTCATCCACGAGAAGATGCCGCGCGAGGAAGCGGTGAAGCGCGCCATCCGCGCGCTGGAGGAAGTGGGCGTGCCGGATGCCGCGCGGCGCATCCGCAGTTATCCGCACGAGTTCAGCGGCGGAATGCGGCAGCGCGTGATGATCGCGATGGCGCTCATCACGCAGCCGGATTTGCTCATCGCCGACGAGCCGACCACCGCGCTGGACGTGACCGTGCAGGCGCAAATCCTCGACCTCATCGCGCGGCTCCAGCGCGAGCGCGGCATGGCGGTCATCTGGATTTCGCACGACCTCGGCGTGGTGGCGGGCTTCTGCCGGCGCGTGCTGGTGATGTATGCGGGCCGCGTGGTGGAGTCGGGCCGGGTGGAGGACATCTTCGCGCGTCCGCTGCACCCCTACAACCGCGCGCTCCAGCGCAGCATCCCCGCGCTACAGGGCAAGGGCGCGGAACTCTACACCATCCCCGGCTTGCCGCCCGACGTGTCCAAGCCGCTGCCGGCCTGCGCCTTCGCGGACCGCTGTGAGTTCGCGCAGTCCGAGTGCCGGACGGGTGAAGTGGCGCTGAAGGAAATCGAATTGGGCCACGCCAGCGCGTGTATGCGCGTGCAGCGCGGGGAACTCAACCTTTAGCCGGTTGGCATACGGGCTTTGGCGTCAGCCCGGTCATGTCAACTCTGGGTGGAACCAAACTGCTGCTTCCGTCCGTGAACGCGTCCGACCTCGACGGCGACGAGTCGCCTGCGGAGAGCGGTGACGAGTCACCGCACTCCAAAGCACCGCCAGTCTCCCACAGTCGCGGGCTTCAGCCTGCGCGTCATGGCGGCGACGATGGAAAGGGCGAACTGATTGACAGAATCGCCCAAGCCGCCAGAGTTCTCTCATGCAGCACCCAGCTTGTTGGAAGAGGCTCCGGCCGGCTTCTGCCAATATCCGTGCATAAGCTTCCAGAGATATGAAAAAGGCACTGTTGTTTAGCGGAGTGTTCCTGTCCGGCGCGCTGGTTGGGGCGATTGCCATGTGGTTTAAGGCCGTCGTCCCTGCCGGGCAAGGCGCGGAGATGATTTACGCTAGCGGAGTTGAGGAGATGGCTCGCACGGCAACGATGATTCGCCAAAACAAGCACCAAGAGTTGCTGACCAATATCGACCTTACTTTACCGCAGTTGGTCGAGGCCACACACAGCTTCGGAGATCGCGAACACTCTCGCTGGGCACTGTGGAAAGTTAAGGAGTATTATCAGACTTGCGGTGTGCCCGTGCCTGCGGAGATTTCTTCGATTCTTGCGTCCTTGCCGCCCAAACCGCCGAAGCCACCCTCGTCCTGTGAGTTGCGGCGTCAGGTCGAGACCAATGCAGTCGGCACCAACGACATCACCACCAAGAACCCTTGAGGGTTATTTACCGGGCGCGGAATCCGTTCCTCACCCCCGCTTCCCCTCCAGCACCTTCCTCAGCTCCGCCAGCGAGAGCGTGTTCACCACATCGCCCTTCGTCAGCCAGCCTTTGCGCGCGACGCCGGCACCGAGGCGGAGGTAGCCGAAGTGGTCGAGGCGGTGGGCGTCGCAGTTGATGACGCACTTCACGCCCTTGCTCCGCGCGTAGTGCCAGAGCCGCCAGTCGAGGTCGAAGCGCCACGGGCTGGCGTTCAGCTCAATCCAGGTGCCGGTCGCGGCGCACGCGTCAATCACCGCCTGCTGGTTCACGGGATACGGGTTGCGCTCCAGCAGCAGCCGACCGGTGAGGTGGCCGAGCATGTGGACGTGCGGGTTCTCCGCCGCGCGGATGAGGCGCTTGGTGTTGTCCGCCTCGTCGCTGCCCGCGACGTGCAGGCTGGCGACGACCACGTCCAGTTCGGCGAGTAGGTCGTCGGGGAAGTCGAGCTTCTCCTTGAGGATGTCCACCTCGGTGCCGGTGAGCAGGCGGAAGTCCGTGCCGTCGTCGGCTAACTTCTGGTTCACCTCGGCGATGGCTTTGAGCTGGTCGCGGAGGCGCTCGGGGGAAAGGCCGTTCGCCTGGAAGCTCGCGCGGGAGTGGTCGGTGATGGCCCAGTAGCTCAAGCCCAGTTCCTCCGCGCGCTCGGCGATTTGCTCGAGCGTCTCGTGGCCGTCGCTCCAGTTCGAGTGGTTGTGGAGCGAGCCGCGGAGGTCGGTCCATTCGAGGAGGCGCGGGAGCTTGCCCGCCTCGGCGGCGGCGAACTCGCCGTAGTCTTCGCGCAGCTCCGGCTCGACGTAGCAGAGGTCGAGTTCGCGGAAGATGTCTTCCTCGGTGTGGCACGGCAGGCGGAGCGCGGGATCGCGGGTTTCCTCCTTGGAGCGGAAGAGGCCGTATTCGTTGAGGCGCAGGCCGCGCGCGATGGCCCGCTGGCGCATGACGATGTTGTGTTCCTTGCTGCCCGTGAAATATGCGAGCGCGAAGGGATACTCGGCGTCGCTCACCACGCGCAGGTCCGCCTGGATGCCGCCCTCGACAATCACGCTGGCCTTGGTGTCGCCCTTGGCGCTGACGCTGAGGACGCCGGGCTGCGCGACGAAGAACTCGATGACCTCGGCGGGCGCGCGCGAGGAGACGAGGAAATCAATGTCGCCAATGGTTTCCTTCCAGCGGCGCAGGCTGCCGGCTGTGCTGCAGCGCGTCACGGCGGGATGCTGGCGGAGGTTTTCGAGGATGGGCTGCGCGACGGCGAGGGCCTTGTGCAGGTGGTGCTTGCTGGTGAACTGGCGCTTGAACGCGATGCCTTCGAGGATCTTCGTCTGCGTCTTCTCGCCGAAGCCGTCGAGCACGGCGACTTTGCCCGCCTTGCACGCGGCTTCGAGGGCCTCGATGGTGTCCACGCCAAGTTCGTCGTGGAGTTTCTTCACCTTCTTCGGCCCGAGCGTGGGGATGCCGAGCATTTCGATGAGGCCGGGCGCGACGGAGGCTTTCAGCTCGTCGTAGTAAGGCAGCTTCCCGGTGGTGACGAGCTTGGTGATCTTGTCCACGAGCGCGTCGCCGAAGCCCTTGATCTCGCCGAGGCGGCCCTCGGCGACGATTTCGTCCAGCGGCTCGGAGAGGCCCTCGAGCGTGCGCGCGGCGTTGTGATAGGCGCGGGTCTTGAAGGGGTTCTCGCCCTTGAGTTCCAGCAGCGTGCCAATCTCGGTGAGTACGGCGGCGACTTGCTCTTTGTCCATGCGGGGAAGTCTAAAGTCCAAGGTCCAAAAGTCCAAAGTCCAAAGTCAGGCAACGGACTTCACCATTGCCCCGGCTGCGGGCGGTTCCTAACATCGACGCCCTTATGGCCGAATCTGCTTCCATTACATTTCTCCGCGCGGCTGGGCGCCGGGCCGACCAGCTCCGCCCCGTCCGCTTCCAAAACCACATCGCGCCGCACGCGGCCGGCTCCACGCTCATCGAGTGGGGCAACACCCGCGTCATCTGCGGCGTGACCATCGAGGAAACCGTGCCGCGCTGGATGAAGGAACAGGGCGTCACCGGCGGCTGGATCACGGCGGAGTATTCCATGCTGCCTTACTCGACGCTCACGCGGAAACCGCGCGATAGCAGCAAGGGCAAGGTGGACGGACGCTCCGTGGAAATTCAGCGGCTCATCGGCCGCGCGATGCGTTCCGCGCTCGACCTCGAAAAGCTCGGAGCGCGCACCATTTGCGTGGATTGCGACGTGTTACAGGCCGATGGCGGCACGCGCACGGCGGCCATCACCGGCGCGTTCGTCGCGCTGCGGCTGGCGCTGAAGAAACTTGTTTCCGAAGGCAAGCTTACCGCTGATCCCATCGCGAATACCGTCGCCGCCGTGAGCGTGGGCGTCGTCAACGGTATCCCGCTGTTGGATCTCTGCTACACCGAAGACGCCGCCGCGCAGGTGGACATGAACCTCGTGATGACCGGCTCTGGCGAGTTCATCGAGCTGCAAGGCACCGGCGAGGAAAGCACGTTCTCCGACGACCAACTCGCCGCGATGCTGACGCTGGGCCGTCTGGGGATTCGGGAACTGCTGGCGTTGCAGGAAGCGGCGGTGAAGTAACGCGGCCGAGATAATTGGGAATGGCGAATAGGTGATAGGGTTTCCTTCGCATACCCATTCCGAATCACCCATCCCCTGTTTCTAACATGAGCGCTCCGACTCCGACTCGCTTGTTTCTGCTCCGCCACGGCGAAGTGGAGACACGTTACCATCGCGTCTTCGCCGGCGGCCGCGTTGACATGGACCTCTCGCCGCGCGGTCACGAACAGGCGCGCGCGTTGGCCGGCTGGTTACGCCGACATCCCGTGGACGCCGTCGTCTGCAGCCCGATGAAGCGCGTGCGCCAGACGCTCGCGCCGCTTGATGGCCATTGCGCCGCGCCGCTGCACGTGATGCATGACTTGCGCGAGGTGGATTTCGGCGAATGGACGGGCTTCGGCTGGAGCGAGCTGAAAGACAAATTTGGCGTGAGCGCCTACGACTGGCTCAAGCACATGGAAGCCGGCACGATTCCCAATGGCGAATCCGCCGCCGACATGCGCGCGCGGGTCGGGCCGTGCGTCCAGGAAATCCTCCGGACTTACGCGGGTCGCAATGTCGCGGTGTATTGCCACGGCGGCATTGTGCGATTGCTGCTGTCCCTCCTGCTGGAAATTCCGCTGACCAAGATGGGTGCGTTCGAGATTGATTACGCGAGCGTGACGCAGGTCGAGCTGGTGCCGGAGAAAGGCCACGTGCCCGAGGTGCGCCTGCTGAACTTCACACCCTGGCGGGATTTGCCGGAATGATTCTTTGCCCGAAAGAACGCAGAGAACCCAAACAGAAACCTCCTCGCGACCTCTGCACCCTTCTGCGGCCAATCCAAAATGAAATCTGCCTCGCTCACCAAGATTTCCATCGCCACCTCACGCGAGGCCGAGGAGGCGGTCGCGGAGTTGTTGCTCTCGCTCTTCGGCCAGACGCCATCGACCTACTTCGACGCCGAGACCGGAGAGACGACTGTGTCCACGTATCTCGAAAAGTCCGCGCAGTGGAGCGCGGCGGCGCGGGCAGAGCTGCAGGCGGGCTTGCGCAACATCGACGGCTGCGGGTTGGACATCGGACCCGGCGAAGTTTCCGCGAGCAAGGTGCGGCGCGAGGATTGGGCCGAGTCGTGGAAGCGCCACTTCAAGCCTGTGGAAATCGGCGACGCGTTGCTGCTCAAACCGAGTTGGGTAAAACGCAAGGCGCGCAAGGGCCAGGCCGTCGTCATCCTGGATCCGGGGTTGAGCTTCGGCACCGGGCATCACGCGACGACGGGATTCTGTCTGCGGCAGTTGGTCGCGGTGAGGGCAGGCGTAGGATTAGGAGAAAAGGCAGCCGCCGCGTCGCGGCCGGCTCATAATCGTTATCTTCCTCGTAACCTTGATCTCCCCCTCTCCCTCCTCGACATCGGCACCGGCTCGGGAATCCTCGCCATCGCCGCCGCGAAGCTGGGTTATTCGCCGGTGCGCTGCTTCGATTTCGACCCTGAATCTGTCCGTGTGGCCAAAGCGAACGCAGCCCAGAATGGCGTCGCGCACCTCGTCAAGCCCGTCCGCCACGACCTCACCCGACTCCCGCTGGCCAGCGCGACGCGCTATCACGTCGTCTGCGCGAACCTGATCTACGACCTGCTCATTGCCGAGCGCGACCGCATCCTGAACCGCGTGCGGTCCGACGGGGTGCTCGTGCTTGCAGGGATTTTGCAGACGCAGTTCGCCAAGGTCGAACGCGCGTATCGCCGGGCTGGGTGGCGGTTGGTCGCGACGGACGTGGAGAAGGAATGGCAGTCCGGCGCGTTCAGATTCCACGCGGGCCGGTGAAAACTCGACTCTCGGCGCGCGCTCGGCGAAGCTGCCGCCGCTCGGTCGCAGGATGAATTCCAGTTCCGACAATCCGCCCGCCACCGCCCGCTCGCAGGTCTTCCGCGCGCGTGGCCTGACGAAGGTTTACGGCAGCGGCGATGCCGAGGTCCGCGCGCTGGCTGGCGTGGATCTGGATTTGCGGGCGGGCGAACTCGTAGTGCTGCTTGGCCCCTCGGGCAGCGGCAAAACCACGTTGCTCAACATGCTCGGCGGCCTCGACGTGCCGACCGACGGTGAGCTGGCCTATCGTGACCTCGATCTCACCCACGCAACCGACCCGCAGCTCACGCGCTATCGCCGCGACTCGGTGGGCTTCATCTTCCAGTTCTACAACCTCATCCCCAGCCTCACCGCCCGCGAAAACGTCGGCCTCATCACGGAGATCGCGCGCGATCCGATGGCTCCCGAAGCCGCGTTGGAAATGGTCGGCCTCAGCCCGCGACTCGATCATTTCCCCGCGCAGCTTTCGGGCGGCGAGCAGCAACGCGTCGCCATCGCGCGCGCCATTGCCAAGCGGCCGGAGGTCCTGCTCTGCGACGAGCCGACCGGCGCACTCGATGTGCGCACCGGCATCGTCGTGCTTGAAGCTATCGAGCGCGTGAATCGCGAGCTGGGCACGCTCACCGTCATCATCACACACAACGCGGTCATGGCCGACATGGCCGACCGCGTCATCCACTTCTCGGACGGCCGTGTGCATCACATCCACGAGAACGCGAGCCGCGCGCGGCCCGACAGTCTCAAGTGGTGAAAGCAAACCTCATGGCCGCAAAAGGGCACACGGAGCGCAACGCGGAGAACCTTCAGCGTTGGGAGTCCGAAGTTGAGTGTTGTCCTTTTCCTGTGTTCTCTGCGCTCTTTCGCAGCTAATCCATGCTCCCTCACCTCGACCGCAAACTCTGGCGCGACCTGGGCCACATGAAGGGGCAGGCCGTCGCGGTCGCACTCGTGATGGCGTGCGGGCTGACCATGCTCATCATGGCGCGGAGTCTGATCTACTCGCTCGAATCCACGCGCGACGAATACTATCGCGCCCACCGTTTCGCCGAGGTTTTCGCCTACCTCAAGCGCGCGCCGCTCTCGCTCGTCGAGCGTGTGCGCGCGATTCCCGGCATCTCCGCCGCGCAGCCCGGCATCTCCGTGCAGGTCACGCTGGACATTCCCGGCCTTGATGAGCCGGCGAGCGGCAACGTCCGTTCGCTGCCGGACTTTGGCGAACCGGAGTTGAACCGCCTCTTCCTCCGGCGCGGCCAGTGGCTGCAGCCGGGGAAACGCCGCGAAGTCCTCGTCAGCGAAGCCTTCGCTGACGCGAACAAGCTTCAGCCCGGCCACCAGATCGCGCTGTTGCTCAACGGCCGGCGACAAGATTTCCGCGTCGCCGGCATCGTGCTTTCGCCGGAGTTCATCTTCGAGTCCCGGCCCGGCGCGGCGCTGCCAGACAACCGCACTTACGGCGTGTTCTGGATGCCCTACGAGGAGCTGGCTTACGCGTTCGATCTCTACGGCGCGTTCAACTCACTCACGCTCAAGCTGGAGCCCGGCGCCAGCGAACGAGCGGTCATCGCGGCGTTGGACCCGCTGCTCGAACCTTTCGGCGGGCGCGGCGCGTTCGGGCGGGCGGACCATCCGTCGCACATCCGCGTGCTGGATGAGATCGGCGTGCTGCGCACGCTTTCCATCGCGTTCCCGATTGTGTTTCTCAGCGTCGCGGCGTTCATGACCAACGCGGTGCTCTCGCGCCTGCTGAACTTGCAGCGTGAACAAATCGCGATCCTCAAGGCCTTCGGTTTCGGGAACCGACAGATCGTGCTGCACTACTTGAAGTTCGCCTTCGTGATGGTTGCGGGCGGAACGGTGCTCGGCAGCATCGGCGGCTATTTCCAAGGCCAGCAGCTCGTGAAGATGTATCACCTGTTCTTCCGTTTTCCCGAGCTGGCGTTCCGGCTCGACCGCAGCGCGTTTGTCGTCGCGTTGTTTGTCAGTGCGTTCGCGGCGGTGGTCGGCGTGTTTGGTGCGGTGCGCCGCGCGGCGAAGCTGCCGCCGGCTGATGCGATGCGGCCCGAGCCACCGGCGAATTACCGCCCGGCGTTACTCGAACGCACCGGCATCTCGCACCTGCTCTCGCACTCGTTCCGCATCGCGGTGCGCAATTTGGAGCGGCGGCCTGTGCAGGCGTTCTTCACCGTCGCGGGTCTGGCGCTGGCCACGGGCATCATGATCGTGCCCAACTGTTTTCGCGACAGCGTGACGCATGTGCTGGGATTTCAGTGGGACGTGGTGCAGCGGCAGGACATCACGGTCGGCCTCATCGAGCCGGGCAACCGCCGGGCGCAGCACGCCTTTGCACACCTGCCGGGTGTGCTCGCGGTCGAGCCGCTGCGCAGCGCGTTCGCGCGCATCAGCTTTCAGCACCGGCACCGGCAGATCGGCATTCAAGGCCAGCCGCGGGCCGCGCAGCACAGCCGCGTCGTCGCCAAGGGCAACACGCAAATCGCGTTGCCCAGTGACGGCATCGTGGTTTCCTCGAAGCTTGCCGAGGTGCTCGGCGCGAAAATCGGCGACGAACTGCACGTGGAATTCCTGGAAGGCAAACGACTCGTGCGCGACGTGACGCTGCTTGGCTTGGCGGAAGACCTCGCGGGCATCTCCGCTTATATGGAGCTGGACGGCCTCAACCGCCTGATGGGCGAGGGCGACGTGGTGACGGGTGCGAGCTTCACCATCGACGCGGCGCACAAAGCGGATTTTCTCCGCGCGCTCAAGACCGTGCCACGCATCGGCTGGGTTGCGATCAAGGAGTCGTTGCGCGAGAATTTTGCGAAGACCACGGCGGCGAGCATCAACCTGATCCAGATGATCTACCTCGTGTTCGCGACGGTGGTGGCGTTCGGTGTGGTTTACAACAACGCCCGCATTTCGCTGGCGGAGCGTTCCCGCGAGCTGGCCACGCTGCGGGTGATCGGTTTCTCGCAGGGCGAAGTCGGCGCGGTGCTGGTGACGGAGCTGGTGCTGCTCGCGTTGTGCGCGGTGCCGCTGGGCTTGCTGCTGGGCACGGGCTTCGCGACGGCCATCGTGACGCAGGTGAACACGGAAACCGTGCGCTTGCCGCTGGTCTTCACGACGCATAATTTCGCGTTCGCCGTGATGGTGGTGACCATCGCCTCGACGTTGTCCGGCCTGCTGGTGCTGCGCCGGCTGAACCAGTTGAATCTCGTCGGGGCTCTGCGCGCGCCGGAATGAGCTGAATGGCAAATGATGAATGGTGAATGGCGAATCACGGATGAAGTCGTGAGCCCGGAACTGGCTCGGATGGCACGCATCGTTTTCTGTTCATGAGCGTCTCTGCCAACCCACCGGTCGCCACGGCTGCCCGCCGTAACGGGCAGCGGAACTTCTTCCGTCGCCTCGTGCCGTGGCTGGGGGCGCTCGCGCTGATCGGTCTGATCGTCGCGGGGATGTGGCCCAAGCCGGTGATCGTCGAAACGACGCGCGTCACGACCGGGCCGTTGCGCGTAACCGTCAACGAGGAGGGCAAGACGCGCATCAAGCAACGCTACATAGCCGCCGCACCGGTCGCTGGTTACTTGCGGCGCATCGCGTGGAAGGCCGGGGCGGAAATGGTGGCGGGCGAAACGTTGCTGGCGGTGATCGAGCCGCTGCCGCCAGCCTTGCTCGACGCGCGGGCACGCACGCTGGCCGAGGCGCGGCGGGACGTGGCCAGCGCGAGCGTGGCCAAGGCGAAAGAAGCGCACCGGTTCGCCGCCACGGAGTTGAAGCGCATCGAGCAGTTGAGCAAGGACAAGGTGATTTCACCGCAGGAACTGGAGGCCGTGCAGTCGCGCGAGTCGGCGGCGGCGCGTGAGTTGGCCGTCGCGGAAAGCACGTTGAGGCAGGCCGAGGCTGAGTTGCTGGAGTTCGTCATTGCGCCCGGGGTGACGAATGCCACCCGTGCGCCGGTCGAGGTGAAGGCTCCGGCCACGGGCCGTGTGCTGCGGGTGTTCGAGGAGAGCGCGCGGGTGGTGAACGCGGGCACCCCGTTGGTCGAGGTAGGTAATCCGGCGGACCTGGAGGCGGTGATCGAAGTGCTCTCGCGCGACGGGGCGGCCATCGCTCCGGGGACGAAGGTGGAATTGGAGCATTGGGGTGGCCCGCAGCCGTTGCGCGCACAGGTGCGCTTGGTGGAACCAGCGGCTTTCACGAAAGTTTCCGCGCTCGGCGTGGAGGAGCAACGCGTGAACGTGGTGGTGGACTTGCTCACGCCGGTGGAGGAGCGCCTGAGTCTGGGCGACAATTTTCGTGTCGAGGGTCGGGTGATCATGTGGGAGGAGGCGCGGGCATTGAAGGTGCCCTCCGGCGCGCTGTTCCGGCGCGGGGCAGACTGGGCGGCGTTTTTGCTCGCCACCAACCAGGTGCAACTGCGGCTGGTCAAGACCGGGCGCAGCAGCGGTTCGGAAACGCAAATCCTGGCGGGCCTGAAGGATGGCGACGAAGTGATCCTTTACCCCGGTGACCGGCTGCGCGACGGCCAGCGCGTGCAGCCGACGGTCATCAACGTGGAGAAATAGGGGCGCG
Source organism: Pseudomonadota bacterium (assembly GCA_009922615.1). GTDB lineage: Bacteria > Verrucomicrobiota > Verrucomicrobiia > Limisphaerales > SXTU01 > SXTU01. The sequence continues at coordinate 56,534 of RFVF01000008.1, read as the reverse complement.
CAAGGTTTCGCTTTTCAAGCGCGGCGAACTGACTAGCATCCGCGCCGTGCAACACGCTGAAATCTGAGTCACGGGCTATCCATGGAGACACCACGCCCAGCACCCAGCTCCAACGGCTCCGAGGACGCCAAGTTGCGGATTTATTTCCTGCCGAACCTGATGACGGCGGGCAACCTGTTCTGCGGGTTTCTGGCCATCACCAAGATCGTCGAGTCCAAGCTCGAGGCCCCGTATCCCAACATCCGCGCGGCGTTGCTCTACATTCTGCTCGCGTGCATTTTTGATCTGCTGGATGGGCGGGTGGCGCGGATGGTGGGCAAGGAAAGTCCGTTTGGGCGGGAGTTTGATTCACTGGCGGATGTCGTATCGTTTGGCGTTGCGCCGGCGTTCCTGGTGCATCGGATCGTGCTGCGGGATGTCTTTGGTTCGCCGGAATTGGGTTGGCTGATTGCGGCGATTTACCTCATCTGCGGGGCATTTCGGCTCGCGCGGTTCAACTGTATGGCCGTGATGCCGCAGTCCCCGAGCAATAACAGTGGTGAATTCACGGGCGTGCCGATTCCGGCGGCCGCGGGCATGGTGGCGTCGTTGACACTCTTCCTGATGTGGTGGGACGAGAAGGAGTTCGCCGTGGGCAACTGGCGCTACGTGCTGCCCGTGCTGCTGTTGTTCCTTTCCTACCTGATGGTGAGCGAGGTGAAATATCCCTCGTTCAAGAAGCTCAACTGGCGGGCGGCGAAGCCGTTCCACAAGATGCTGACGATCCTGGTCATCCTGGCCACCTTCTTCGTCTTGTGGGAGAAAATTCTGCCCGTGGTCGCGCCGCTCGTCTTCACCCTCTATTTGATTTACGGCTTCATCCGCCCGCGCATCTCCCGGCAAATGCGCCATGATATCGAGGAAGACGACGAAGAAGACGAAGAAGAGCCGCCACGCAAGCATCACGCCTGACCATGTTGCCTGACTACCCGCTGCTCGAAGCATTCCTGACCGGCCTCATCAGCGGCTTCCTTGTCTCCATCCCGGTCGGCCCGATCAATGTCACGATCATCCACGAAGGCGGCGAGCGTGGCTTCCTGTGGGGGTTTCTCATCGGGGCTGGTTCGGTGTTGATGGAGTCGGTGTATTGCGCCCTCGGCTTCGCGGGGTTCTCGAGTCTATTCACCTCGAACATCGCCACGGCGATCATCCAGCTCGCCAGCTTCGCGCTCATGAGCTACCTCGGCTGCAAATATCTCTTCGCGAAACAAATGGCTGTGACCTCGCGCAGCGCCGAACGCATCGAGCAGAAGCTTCACCCGCACACGGCGTTTTGGACCGGATTCGTGCGCGTGCTGGGCAATCCCGGTGTGCTGCTGCTCTGGGTCGCTCTCTCGGCCACGTTTCTCTCACATGAATGGGTGGACCCGAACTGGACGAGCAAATCCCTGTGTATCAGCGGTGTGGCGGCCGGCGGTCTCGCGTGGTTCACGCTCCTGAGCTACGCGGTCTCGCTGGGCAAGCGCCACTTGTCCGACAAGGCGATGCTCAACATGTCGCGCGGAGCCGGGGCCATGCTGCTCGTCGCCGCGCTCGCGCTGGGCTACAAGCTCGCGCTCCTGCTGGCCCACGGGCTGAAGGGCTTGTCCACGCACAGCACGTGAGTTGAACTGGCTCGTAGGCACGTGCGCTTCTACAGAGGACGAATTTCCGTTTGAACTTCCGCGGTTGCGCGGCATCTTTGGCCCATGCATTTCCCGAAAGTCACGCTCGTCGGCGTCGGCCTGCTGGGCGGTTCGCTTGGGCTGGCACTAAAACAGCGCCGGCTCGCCGGCCGCGTCGAGGGCTATGTGCGGCGCGAGGCGAGCATCGCCGAGTGCGAGCGGTTGGGCGTGGTGGATCGCGCCACGACGGATCTGCTCGCGGCGGTGCGCGAGGCGGATCTCGTGGTGTTTTGCACGCCCATCGCGCAGATGCGGTCACTGGCGGAGCAGTGTGTGCCCGCGCTCAAGGCCGGCGCGCTGGTGACGGATGTGGGCAGCGTGAAGGGTAGTGTGGTGGCGGAGCTGGAACCCATTTTCAGCAAGGCTGGCGCGCTGTTCATCGGCAGCCACCCGATGGCGGGCGCCGAGAAGACTGGGCCGGCGGCAGCGCGGCCGGATTTGTTCGAGCGGGCGGTTTGTGTGGTGACGCCGGGGGCCAAAACGCCGGTGAAGCTCGTGAAATTGATCGAGGAATTCTGGGCGGCGGTGGGCGGGCGCACGTTGCGCCTCACGCCCGACCAACACGATAGCTTGGTCGCGCGGTCGAGCCACTTGCCGCACGTCGTCGCGGCGGAGCTGGCCAATTATGTCCTGAGCCCCGCGCATCCGAAGGAGCAGCCGGCGCTGTGCGCCACGGGCTTCCGCGACACCACGCGCATCGCGGCGGGCTCGCCAGAGATGTGGCGGGACATCGCGCTGGCGAACCGCAAGCACCTCGCCCGCTCGCTGGGCGTGTTCATCGAGGACTTGCAGGAGTTTCAACGCGCGGTCGAGTCCGGCGACGCGAAGGCGATGGATGAATTTTTCGAGACTGCGAAGCACCGGCGTGACCAGTGGGTTGGGAATGGTGGTTCGCCGGAGTGACTTGGGATCAGGTCGAGGGTCGAGGATTGACGGGGCTGTGATTTGAACGTTGAAAGTTGAGCGTTGGACGTTGAACGTTTCCCGCATGTCCACGACCCGCCGTGAATTCCTCACTGCCACCGCCGCCTTGGCCACCGCGCCAGCCTACGCCGCTGCCCCCGGTCCGCTCACCATCATCGACTGTCACACGCACTTCTACGACCCGAAGCGGCCCGAGGGTGTGCCGTGGCCGGGCAAGGGCGACAACGTGCTCTACCGCACCATGCTGCCCACGGATTACCGCGCGCAGCCGGTGCCGCAGCCGGTTACGGGCACAGTCGTGGTGGAGGCCAGCCCGCTCGTGGAAGACAACCAGTGGATTCTCGATCTCGCGGCGAAGGACAAATTCATCGTCGGCTTCGTGGGCAACTTGAAGCCCGGCGAAGATGCGTTCGCCGGGCACTTAAAACGCTTCGCCGCGAACCCGCTCTACCGTGGCATCCGCATCAGCGAGGGCGCACTGCGCACGGGCTTGGGAAACGCGGCTTTCATCGTCGACATCAAGCGCCTGGCCGACGCGGACCTTGAGCTCGACGTGAACGGCGGGCCGACGCTGCTGCCTGAGGTAGCGCGGCTCGCGAAGGAGCTGCCCGGGCTGCGGATCGTCATCAATCATCTTTCGAACACACGCATCGACGGGAAGAACGTCTTGCCCACGTGGCGGGCAGACCTGGAGGCGGCCGCGAAGTTTCCGCAGGTGTTCCTGAAAGTCTCCGCGCTGGTGGAAGGCACCGGCAAGAACGATGGCTCCGCGCCGCGCGACGTGGAGTTTTACCGGCCCTGGCTGGACATCGCGTGGAACGCGTTCGGCCCTGACCGGCTCATCTACGGCAGCAACTGGCCGGTGAGCGAGCGGTTCGCGAAGCTCGCAACCGTGCAGGGCATCGTGCACGACTACTTCGGGGCAAAGGGACGAGCGGCGTTGGAGAAGTTTTTCGCCGGGAATGCCCGGACGGCCTACCGGTGGGTGCGGCGGTAGCCGGGCAGGCCGAAGTAGAGCGGTGTCGGAAGAAACTCTTTACTGACTCGGCTTCGTATTGTAAATAGCCAGCAGCCCTTAACCGAGCCGCGCGTGCGGCTAAAGATCAACCCAAACACCAGCCGTGAAGAAGCAGACCAGCATGCCGCCCCGCGCCGACGGAGCGGGCTTCACCCTTATCGAACTGCTCGTCGTTATCGCCATCATCGCGATTCTGGCGGGGATGCTGCTGCCCGCGCTGGCGAAGGCCAAGGCGAAGGCGGGACAGGCCACCTGCCTGAGTAACACCAAGCAACTGGGCCTCGCGACATCACTCTACACGCAGGACTTCGACGATGTGTTTTTTTCCGCGCCTTCTCAGGGAGCCAATGGCACTCATCCCGAGGATGCTATTTGGTATCAGTTTGGGCCACGCCCTGGTGCTGGAAACAGTATTGGTGCTACGCCGGGAAACCTAGCGGGCAGTGCCATTGCCAAATACCTTCAGGCCTTGGATAACACGCTCTACACTGACGGCAAAACCATGCTGCGTTGTGCCGTGGACAAGAATTGGAACGACAGATGGAAGGGCAGCGGATTGACCGACCCCAACGCAGGCAACATCTACAGAGGTTCACCTAGCGCGGGGCTACCGAATTACCCTTTCTCCTACACTTTCAACGGGGTCGGAGGAAACCCGAACCAAGGCATGGCAACCGACATCAATTCAGGCCGGACCACGGTGCAAAAATTTAGGACTGCCATGGTCATGCGTCCGTCGGACAAGTGGGCTTGGATCGAAGAGCGCGGCGGCCCGGCTGATGGAGCCAAAGAATATGCGCCAGCGGTCTGGACCGCCAGCACCCCTTCCTTCATTGATGACGGGCGCTTCGCCAATACGGGCAACGTTCTCTCACTGCGGCATGGTAAGAAGGCGACGGTGATTTACGGTGATTTCCACTCAGAGGCCACCCTCTATACGGACATCCTCAACCCCAACATCATCCAAGCTCTGGCACCATGAAGCGATTCCGGTGTTGGCAGCGTTTGGGGTGGATGGTTATCGCCGGTGTCCTGCTCGTGGCACCGGGGTGCAAGCGCAAGTCGCGCGCCACCTCCTCTAGCGGGGCAGGCGGCCCGGAGGGCCAAGAGGTGGCGGACGCACCGGTGGCATCGGCGCTCGCAGATCCATCGGCAGCCGCTGCGCCCCTACCACCCCCTGGCGCGGAACTCACGGTTGCTGTTGAGCGGCGGTTCATCCCAGTTCAACCGGTGAACGCCTACGCCCCTGCGACCCCGGGCGATTACCAAGCGCAACTCGACCTCTACAATCGCGTGCTGAAGAAATGGACCATCAACGCGAGTTGGACCCCTTCCACCTTGCACGAGATCATGGCTTCGTTTGGCACACCTAAGCCCCCGCAGCCGCCTTCCGGCCGGACCTTGGTTTACGACAAAGCCACGGTCAGCGTCCGGTTGCAGTAGCTGCTCACACCATCACATCCGTGATCGCCTTCCCGTAGCTGATGGGCACCGGGCGGTTGAGCGTGTCGCGGACCTCGGTGTGCGGATCAATCCCCAGCAGGTGGTAAATCGTCGCGGCGAGGTCGTCGGGCTTCACGAGCTTGTCGGCGGGATATTCGCCGTGCTTGTCGGAAGATCCGTAAACAAACCCTTTCTTCACGCCCGCCCCGGCGAGCAACGCCGTGTAACACTGCGGCCAGTGGTCGCGGCTGATGTTCGCGTTGATGCGCGGCGTGCGACCGAACTCGCCGACCCACACGACGAGCGTGGTCTCCAGCAGACCGCGCGAGTCGAGGTCATTGAGGAAGGTTGGCAGCGTCTGGTCGGTGATGGGCAGGTGGCGCTTCTCGATGATGGGGAACATCCGCGTATTGTTGAAACCGTGCGTGTCCCAGCCGCCGGATTCGGTGCTTTGCCCGCCGATGTTGTCGGAGAAATACACCTGCACAAATTTCACGCCGGACTCGACGAGCCGGCGCGCCAGCAGGCAGCTCTGGCCGTAGGGCGTGCGGCCATAGGCGTCGCGCAGCGGCGCTGGCTCGGCCTCGAGGTTGAACGCCTCGCGCAGCTTCGTGGAATGCAGCATCGCGAGGGCTTTCTCGTAATAAGCGTCCAGCCCGCGCGCGGCGGCCGAGTGATCCAGCAAACGGGTTTGCGCATCGACCACCTTCTGCAATTCGCGCCGTGCCGCGATGCGGTCGAACGACAAATTCGCCGGCAGGCTGAGTTCCGGCAGGCCAAAGCCCGGCTCGCTCGGATCGCGGGTGACCAGCAGCGGATCGTGGACCTTGCCGAGAAAACTTGCGTGCTGTGCAGGCACCAGCGAGCCATCCGAGATCGCGTAAGGAAACGCGGCGAAGGTCGGCAGATCGCCGCCCTTGAGCGGAGCCAGCCGATCCACGACGGAACCGTAGGCGGGGAAAAGGTCGATGGAATCCTTCAGCCGCTGGTCGTCCGTGGCTGGCGCGTGTCCAGAGAGCGCGTAGTAGCCCGCCGAGTTGTGGTTCTTCATCGTGTGGTGCATGGACGACCTTGTCCATGACCTTCGCCGTGCGCGGGAGGAGTGAGTTGACTTGGATGCCATCGGCGCTCGACGCCATCGGCTTGTGCAACCCGCGGATGCCCTCGGGCGCATCGGGCTTCATGTCGAAGGTTTCGAGATGGCTCGGCCCGCCCCATTGGAAGAGGAAGACGACGGATTTCGCGCGGGCGGGCGGGTTCTTCGCGGCCTTCGCCTCGGCGGCGAACAGCTTGGGCAGCGACAGGCCGAACATGCCCAGGCCACCAACTTGCAACAGGCGACGGCGCGTGAGGCCGAGATTGAGCTGCGGTGTGCAGGCGGAGTTCATTGCATTCACGAGCTTACACCGGGAGGCAAGCGCTTCAAGCGCCGCTCGCTTCACCGGCGGCAAACTGCGCATTTGCCAAACCCGCCGGTTCCGCCGACATTCCCGCACCGATTTCGGAAACTGCAAAAATCATGCTGACTCAAGAAGCCATCCTCGACGCGCTGAAGGCCGTGAAATATCCCGGCTACTCGCGCGACATCATCTCATTCGGCCTCGTCAAGCACGTCGCCGTGAACAACGGTGCCGTCAACGTCCGCCTCGAACTCACCTCGCCCAATCCCGACGCCGCTAAAATCATCAAGGCCGAGTGCGAGAACGTGCTGCGCGGCCAGCCCGGCGTCACCCACGTCTTCGTCGAGATGAAGCAGCCCGCCGGTCCCGCGCCAGGCGCGGCTCCGGCCGCCGGTGGCGCGTTCCAAAACCAGAACAAAGTTCCCGGCATCAAACGCATCGTCGCGATCGCCAGCGGCAAGGGCGGCGTGGGCAAGTCCACCTGCTCGGTGAACCTCGCCTGCGCGCTCACGCACCTCGGTGCACGCGTGGGCCTGCTCGATTGCGACATCTACGGCCCGAGCATTCCGCTGATGATGGGCATTCACCAACGCCCCGTCGTCAGCGATGACGAGAAGCTTATTCCGCCCAGCAACCACGGGGTGAAATTGATGAGCATGGGTTTCCTGCTCACCGACGACCAGCCCGTCATCTGGCGCGGCCCGATGATCCAAAAGACCATCCAGCAGTTCATCACACAGGTCGAGTGGGGCCAGCTCGATTACTTGCTCGTGGACCTCCCGCCCGGCACCGGCGATGCCCAGCTTTCGCTTTGCCAGACTGTGCCGCTGGATGGCGGGGTCATCGTCACCACGCCGCAGGAAGCCTCGCTCGGCGTCGTGCGCAAGGGCATCGCGATGTTCGAGAAAGTGAACGTGCCGCTCCTAGGCATCATCGAGAACATGAGTTATTTCATGGCACCCGGGGGGCAGCGGGTCGAAATCTTTGGCCACGGTGGCGGCCGCACGGAAGCGGAGCGGCAGGAAATTCCTTTCCTCGGCGAAGTCCCGATCTTCGTGGAAATTCGCGAAGGCGGCGACAAGGGCACGCCCGTGTCCGTCTCGCACCCGGCGGACCCGCAGGGCAAGCCCTTCATCCAGATCGCCGAGGCGCTGCGACAGAAGCTGGGGTGAGGTGGTCGTGCCCTTCGGGCTGCGGCGTTGAGCACTGGCGGTGAGAAAACTGCTGGTGCGAAACCAAGGCGTGACACGGCGCGTCTCGTGCGGGGAGAATCACGCCAGTCAGACCACGATGCCGCCACCGCCCATTCAGGCTCCTGCGCTACAGTATCCGAAAGTCCCGGAGCTATGCCGCCATGAGCTGTTGCACGAATTGTTCGAGCGCAACGCGGCGGCGGCGGAAGGCCGGATCGCGCTCGCTTGCGGGGACGAGCGGATGACTTACGGCGAGGTCGAGCAGCGAGCGAACCAGTTGGCGCGACAGTTGCGGTCGCTCGGCGTTCAACGGGGGAGTCCGGTGGCGATGTTTCTGCCCCGTTCGATGGACGTTTACGTTGCGTTGCTCGCCGCGTTGAAAGCGGGCGCGGCATACGTCCCGCTGGATCCAGACTATCCCGCCGACCGCGTGCAATTCATCCTCGCCGACGTGGGCGCGACGGCGCTCATCACGGTCTCCGCGCTCGCTGAAAAATTGAGTGGGAGCCAGCGCGGGGAAGCGGTTGGATCGAGCCCGGGAGGGCAGCTTTCGCACATTGGTTCCTGTAAGTTGATTCAGCTCGACCGCGAGGCCGCCGCCATTTCTCGCCAATCCACCGCGCCACTCGCCCGCTCCGACACCGGGGCGACCCCTCAGGACGTGGCCTACATCATCTACACTTCCGGCACCACGGGCCGGCCCAAGGGCGTGCAGATCGAGCACCGCAGCGCATGCCATCTGGTGCGTGCGGAGGGAGCCATCTTCAACGTCCGGCCCGAAGACCGCGTGTATCAGGGCTTCTCCATCGCGTTCGATGCGTCGGTCGAGGAAGTGTGGCTGGCGTTCTTTGCGGGAGCGACGCTCGTGGCCGGCACGCGTGAAATGGTTCACGCGGGACCGATGCTCTCGCGGCTGCTCACCGAGGCTGGCGTCACGGTCTTCAGCACGGTGCCGACGCAGCTCGCCATGATGACCGACGATGTGCCCGGGGTGCGCCTGCTGATCGTCGGCGGCGAGGCTTGCCCCGCCGACCTCGTCAATCGCTGGGCGCGCGCAGGCCGGCGCATGGTGAACACTTACGGCCCGACCGAGGCCACGGTCATCGCGACGTTTGGCGACCTCACGCCCGGCCAGCCGGTGACCATCGGCAAACCCGTGCCGAACTATGCGATCGCCATCCTTGACGAACAGCAACGCGCGGTGGCAACCGGTCAGGAAGGCGAGTTGTGCATCGGCGGCATCGGCCTGGCGCGCGGCTACGTGGGCCGGCCCGAGCTGACGCAGGAAAAGTTCATCGCCAACCCGCTGGGCTCCGAACCACCGCGCCTCTACCGCACCGGCGACCTGGCGCGGTTCAACGCCGCCGGCGAGATCGAGTTTCTCGGTCGTGTGGATTCGCAGGTCAAACTGCGCGGTTACCGCGTCGAGCTGGCGGAGATTGAATCGGTCTTGCTCGCTTGCCCCGGCGTTGCCGCCGCAGTGGTGGCGGTGCGCGAAGACGTTCCCGGCGTGCAGCAACTCGTCGCCTACGTCGTGTCGCGGGCGGGCCAAGCCGCCACGGAGTCAGCGCTCAAGGAAATGCTCCGCGAACGCCTGCCCGGCTACATGGTGCCCGCGCTCATCGAAAACATCGCGGCCTTGCCCATACTGCCCAGTGGCAAGGTGGACCGTCGCGCCTTGCCCGCGCCGCAGCCGCGTGCCGCCGAGGCGGCCGACGCCAGCCACGTTCCCCCACGCACACCAATGGAGCGCAAGCTGGCCGCCGTGTGGGAACAGCTCTTCGCGCCGCAGCGCGTGTCGGTGACGGATGATTTCTTCCGCGAGCTGGGCGGGCATTCGCTGCTGGCGGCGCGGCTCGTAAGCGAGTTGCGGCAGGACCCCGACCTGCGCGGCGTTTCGATGCTCGACGTTTATGAGCAACCGACGGTGGAGAAGCTCGCCGCGAAGCTGGAGCGCCGATTGCCAAATCGGCACGAGGCCACAGGCAAGAGGGTCGCGCCTGATGCCGGTTTGGAAACCGGTGCTCCGGCCGCAGAGACGCCCGCGCTAACGCCAAACCTCCGCCACTTCCTCTGCGGCCTGTGGCAGCTCGGCGGGCTCTACTTCGTCCTCGGCTTCTTCTCACTGCAATGGCTCGCGCCCTACCTCACTTACACGTGGATGTTCGAGGAAGAGTTCGAGCGCTGGGAAGCCATCGTCGGCGCGTTCGGCATCCTCGTGGCGCTCTACCCGGCAATGCTCACGGCATCCATCCTCATCAAATGGCTCGTCATCGGGCGCTATCGCGCGGGCACGTATCCGTTGTGGGGCAGCTACTACCTGCGCTTCTGGTTCGTGAACACGATCCAGTCGGCCATCCCGGTGCATTACCTCGCCGGCACATCGTTGCTGAATTTATACTTTCGCCTGATGGGTGCGCGCGTTGGGCAGAATGTTCACCTCGCGAGCCCGAACTTCGCCTGCTACGACCTGCTCGACATTGGTGACGACACGAGCGTCGGTGTGGATGCAACGGCAGCCGGCTATCACGTCGAGGACGGCCAGCTCATCATCGGGACGGTTCGCATTGGCAAGGGCTGCTTCCTCGGCACGCGCGCGGTGATGCGGGAAAACTCTGCGCTTGCCGATGGCGCGGCGCTCGAAGACCTCTCGCTGCTGCCGGCGGGGCAAACCATCCCGGCGGGCGAACGCTGGCTCGGCTCGCCTGCGAAATGCGTGGCGAGAGACAGCCCTAGTGGGGCAGGCGTCCCGCCTGCCTCTGGTCATGCGGGCGTCCCGCCCGCAGTTGGCTCAACCGGGCGAGACGCCCGGTTGACTACGGCAGGCGGGACGCCTGCCCCACTAACTTCTCCGCTCCGTCGCTTTGGCTTTACCTGCCTGCACGCTGTCGGTGTCGCCTTGTTCCCCGCCTGCATTCTGGCGGCGATTCTGCCCGGCGTCGTGCTGATGAACCATCTCAACTACGAGGACGATTACTATTCTTATCTGTTCCTCGCGCCGCTCGTGGCGTTCAGCTACGTCGTGTTGCTCGGTCTCGAAATCGCCGCGTTCAAGTGGCTGTTGCTCGGCCGCGTGCAGCCCGGCCGCTACCCCATCCACAGCTTCTTCTATGTCCGAAAATGGTTTGTGGACCACCTCATGGACCTGAGTCTCGATTTTCTCGGGCCGCTCTACGCGTCGGTGTATTTGGAACCGTGGTTCAAGCTGCTCGGCGCGAAGCTCGGCAAGCAGGCGGAAATCTCCACCGCCGGCGCGGTTTCGCCCGACCTGCTCGACATCGGCGACGAAAGCTTCCTCGCCGACAGCGTCACGCTCGGCGCGGCGCGGGTGGAGTGCGGCTTCATCACGCTCGACTACTGCCGCGTGGGCAAGCGCGCCTTTGTGGGCAACAGCGCGATGCTCCCGCCCGGCAGCGGCGTCGCTGATAACGCGCTCATCGGCTGCCTCTCGTTGCCCCCGGCGAAGCCCGAGGACGCCGCGCGCCCCGGTGCGACCTGGCTGGGTTCCCCCGTGCTTTTCCTGCCCAGCCGCCAGCAAAGCACGGCGTTCTCGGCCGAGAACACGTTTACGCCGACCAAGCGCCTCCGCACGCAGCGCGCGGTTATCGAGTTCATCCGCGTGCTCTTGCCGGCGACGGGCTTCGTCGTGTTGACCAGCCTGCTCTTCTCCGGCGTGGTGTTGCTCCAAGACTATCTGGAACCGTGGGAGCAACTGCTGACCTTCCCGCTGCTCTACGGCGCGTGCGGCCTGCTGGCGGTCGCGTTTCTCATCGTCTTGAAGTGGGCCGTCGTGGGCCGCTACCGGCCCGGCGAGCGTCCGCTCTGGAGCACATTTGTCTGGCGCAACGAGCTGGTGAACGCCGTCCACGAGCACCTGAGTAACGACTGGCTCGTCGGCATCTTGCAGGGCACGCCGTTAATCTGCTGGGTTTTCCGCGCTCTCGGCGCGCGCATCGGCCGCCGCGTCTATCTGGAGACCACGGACATCACCGAGCACGACCTCGTTCGCCTCGGGGATGACGTCTGCGTGAACGCCGATGCCACGCTTCAGACGCATCTGTTCGAGGACCGCGTGATGAAGATGTCCACGGTGGACGTGGGCGACCGCTGCACCATCGGCGCTCTCTCGCTGGTGCTCTACGACACGCGTATCGAGCCCGACGCAAAGCTTAACAGCCTCTCGCTCCTGATGAAGGGCGAGACCTTGCCCGCAGGCACGCGTTGGGAAGGTATTCCCGCGCGTCCGCCGATGGGGTAGCCTCCAGCCAGTGCCATGAAAGCAAACTTGCTTCGCTTCGGGCTGCTTTGCCTGTTCACCGTTACGGTAAACGCCGCCGACGGAAAGGGGAAACGACTCGCCCAGCTTCCGCCCGCGGTGCGCCAGGCCGTGCTCGCTCTCGTCGGCGACGGTCGGCTCAACGACATCGAACGTGCCACCGAGCACGGTCAGCCGGTGTTTGAAGGTGAGTTCCGCCGCGACGGCGTGGTGCGCAACTTCACGCTCGCCGCCGATGGAATGTTGATTTCCAAGCAAGTGTTCGAGAAGGAGCTGCCCACCCCCGTGGACCAGACGCTGCGCACGCAACTCGCCGACGCACAACTCGGCGAGCTTTACTGGATGAACGACGACGGCGACCCGGCCTATTTCGCCGAAATCACGCGGGGCGGCGTGAAAAGTTCGCTCACCATCGCCCCGGATGGCTGGCTGATCGGGCGGCAATTGCTGCTGGCCGAACTGCCCGCCGCCGTGCGTGTCGGCGTCCAGAAGTGGCTCAACGGTGCTGCGGCTATCCGCATTGAACGGGCGGATGATGGTGAGGAGGTCACCTTCGAAGTGACTGTGGAAGCCGGTGGTCGCACGCGCCTCGGGATTTTCGACGACGACGGCACGCTGACGGCCGGTGATGTCAGTTATGCAGAAGTGCCTTCGGCGGCACTCAAAACCATCAAGGAGCGCCTGCGCAACAACCGGCTCATCCACATCTTCAGGTCCGAGGAGGACGGCGTGACGTTTTGTGAAGCGATCTTCGTGCGCGGCAACCTGAAATACTCCGTCACCGTTCGCGCCGACGGTGAACTCGTCACCGCGCAGATTCCGCCCGGCGAGGCGCCCGCTCCGGTGCAGAAGGCCCTGCGCGACCAAAACGCCTTTCTCGTGAGGCTCGAACAAAATTTTGGTGTGGGAGAAGGCACCTTCGATGCGCTGCTGCGGGCGAATGGCAAAGCCATCCGGCTCGAATTGAAGGCCGACGGAACGGCGAAGTGACCCGGCCCGCGCTCAGGCGAGAATCGGCTTGATGACCTCGCCGTAGTCCAGATCAAGGCGCTTGCGGTCGGGGACTTCCAGTTTGCGGCCTTCGAGGCCGAGCTGGTGGAGAATTGTTGCGTGGATGTCGGTGACGTAGTGCGCATCCTCGACCGCGTGGAAGCCCAGCTCGTCCGTCGCACCGTGGACCACGCCGCCTTTGATGCCACCGCCCGCGAGCCACACGCTGAAGCCGTAAGGGTGATGATCGCGGCCGTCCGCGCCCTGCGAGCCGGGCGTGCGGCCGAATTCCGTGGCGAAGACGACGATGGTCTCGTCCAGCAGGCCGCGACGCTTCAAATCTTGCAGCAGGCCAGCCGTGGGCTTGTCCACCTGCGCGGAGAGCTTGGAATGGTTCGCCTTCAGCCCGCTGTGTGCGTCCCACGCGCCGGCCGCGCCGTCGCCGTGCTGGATTTGGATGAAGCGCACGCCGCGCTCGACAAAGCGCCGAGCCGCGAGCAGTTGCGCGCCGAAGGCTTTCGTCTCGCTCTGGTCCAGACCGTATAGCTTCTTCGTCTCCTCGGTTTCGCGCTCGGTGTTGACGGCCTCGGGCACAGCCATCTGCATGCGGTAGGCGAGCTCGTAGCTTTTGATGCGCGCGTCGAGTGCCTGGTCGCCGGGATACTGCGTGGCCTTGAGGCGATTCAATTTGTTGACGAGGTCGAACTGGATCTGCTGCTCTGCCGAGCTCGTGTCGCCTTCGGGCCGCGCGTAGGCGAGCGGCTCGCGCGGGTCAATGACGAGCGGCACGGCGTCGTAGGCGGGGCCGAGGTAGCGGCCGTCGCGCTTGTCGAAGAAGCGCGGGCCCATGTTGATGAACTGCGGGAGGTTGTCGTTGAGCGAGCCGAGGCCGTAGTTCACCCACGCACCGATGGTCGGCTCCTGCACGTCGAGCATGTGGCGGCCGGAATGGAACTGGACCTGTGCCCCGTGATTGTCGTCGGTGGTCCACATCGAGCGCACGATGGCGAGGTCGTCCACGCAGTTGCGGAGATGGGGGAACCAGTCGCTCACTTCGATGCCGCTGCGGCCGCCCGGCGCGGATCCGATTTGCAGCGGGTAAATTTTGTTGCGCTGCTGGCCGTTGGCGTCGTTCACCACGACGACGCGCACGCGCTTGCGCTTCTCCGGGTCGTTCACGCCCTTGAACGGCGTCTCATCGAAGGTCTTGCCGGAGTATTGGGTGAGCGCGGGCTTGGGGTCGAAGCTCTCCATGTGGCTCAACCCGCCGCGCAGGAAAATCCAGATGACCGACTTCGCTCGCGCCGGGAAGTGCGGCAGCCCCGTGGGCGGCCGCCAACTGCTCTCCAGCCCGAAGCCATCGCGCGCGAGCATCGTGCCCAGCGCGAGACCGCCGAAGCCCAAGCCGGAGCGGGTGAGGAAGGAACGGCGGGTCCAAGCGGGCGACTCGCTCTGAAAGTATGTGCGCTGGCTGCTCATGGACTGGCTTAACGAATAGTGATGAAGTCGTTGTGATTCAAGAGCGCGTGGACGAGGGCAGCGCGGGCCTTGGTCTCGGGCTGGGCGGCCTTGGCTTCCTTCGCGGTGGCCAGAAATTGCGCGAGGCTTTCGCCGCAAAGTTTTTGTTCGGCGGCCGTCGGGGCGGTGGCGAGGAGCGTGGTGAAGGTGGTGCGGATGAAGACTTCGTCGGAGGCGCTTTCCGCGTCCTTTACCAAGCGCTCGGCGACCTTCGCGGCGGCGGTGGAGACGAGTCGACTGTTCGACATCGCAAGCGCCTGCTGCGGGAGGATGCTTTCGTCGCGACGGTAGCATTCCTTCGTGTTCGCGTTGTCGAACATCTCCAGGAACTTGTTCAAGTCCTCGGGCGACTGCGTGAAGTAGAAGCTGCGGCGCAGCGAATCCTCGCGCTTCGGGTCAATCGTCGGCCCGCCGAGCTTGGGATCGAGCGTGCCGGCAAGGTGGAGCAGGCTGTCGCGGAGGACGTTCGCGTCCATGCGCTGCGGGTTCATGCGCCAGTAGAAGCGGTTTTCTGGGTCGAGGGTCCAGGGTCGAGGGTCGAGAGCCGGGACTTTGCCGCCCTCGACTTTCGTCCCTCCTCGACTCTCGACTGCATTGCTGCTGCTCATCCGATACGCCTCGGACAACACCATCTGCCGATGCAGGTGCTTGATGCTCCACCCGTGCTCCATGAACTCCACCGCGAGCCAGTCGAGTAACTCGGCGTGGACGGGGCGCGCAGCACGGCGGCCGAAGTCGGTGACGTTGGCGACCAGCGGCTGGCCGAAGTGGCGGGTCCAAACGTGGTTCACGAGCACGCGGGCGGTGAGTGGGTTCTGGCGGTCGGCAAGCCAGTTGGCGAAGGCGAGCCGGCGGCCAGTGCTGGTGGTCGGATACGGGAGCTGGCGGTGCGCTTCGCTTTCGTCGGGGCCCTCGAAGGCCTTCAGCGTGGCGCGGAGCGAGGTGTAGTTCGTGCCGGGCGAGGCGACGGCCTTTTGTGCCTTGGCCAACGACTCTTGCGCAGTCTTCAGCTTCTTCTCGGCGTCCGGCTCTTTCTTCTTCTTCGGTTCAGAACCGGGCGCAACCAGTTCCAACTCCGCCTTCGCCACGTCAGCCTCGGCCTGGGCGAGCTTGAGCTTCGCTTCGGCCAACGCGGCGGCGGCGAGCAGGTTCGTTTGGTCGCGCTTTGAATCGGCGTCCCACACGGCGCGGACCATTGCGGAGCGCAGCTCGGCGGCGGTGAGCGCGAGTTCAGCGGCCTTGAGCGCGAGGCGCGCTTGCTCGGGCGAGGTGATCGCGGCGGGCACGGCGGCTTTGGCCGTCGGCGCAGGTGCGGGTGCGCTGGATTTCACGAGCTGCGTGTCTGCGGACAACGCGCTCAACTCGAAGGCGAGGAAGTCCGCCGTGGCGTCGTAGGTGATAAGCTGGAACTTCCCGGGTGAGCGATCGGGCAGCTCGAAGGCCAGAGCGTGCTCGCCGTTGACGGCGACGTTGAGGAGCGAGCCGCGCACGCGGATGGTCACTTCGTAGGTTTCGCCGAGCTTGACAGCACGCGACTGCATGCCAGCGGGCGGGTAGTTGTATTGGTTCGCCTTGCCGTAGGCGATTTGGAGCTTCGGACCAGAGGCGTGCGCGCTGAGGTAAACGAGTGACTCGCGCGCGTCGGTCGTGTCGAAGGTGAAGCCGACGGATTTGTAAGTCGCACCGCCGGTCGGGCGGAATTTGAAGGTGGCGATGAAGTCGGCGGGATGGTCCGCTCGGCTGCGGGCAGCGCTGCGCGAGGGCTTCACTTCGGATTGGCGGAGCACGCCGTCGGTGTAGCTCCACTGACCGTCGCACAGTTCCCAGAGCTGCGGATTGGCGGCGGAGAAATTGTCGGTGAAGAGCGGCTTGCCATCGGCGCGCCGAGCATTGGTCGGCTCAGGCAACGGACTGGAATGAGCCGCTGGAGCTTTCGCAACCTCCTGCCGAGCGATACTCGGCGCTCCGGCGGAAGCGCGCTCCACTTCGGCGAGTTTCTTTTTCGCGGCCTCGACGGCTTGCCGGGCGACGGTGACTTGCTCCTCGGCGGCAGCGAGGTGGTTCGTGAGCACCCACGGCTGGAGCGCGGGATTGTGCGCGGCTGCGGGGAGTTGGACCGGCTTGATGTCGAGCTGCTTGAAGGCCAGCGCGGCCGGGATGGCGGCGCGGATGACTTGGTTGGTGTCGGGTTTCTTCTCGTCGCCTTTAAGATGGATGAATGTCGGGCGGTCGAGATGCAGGTCGTAGGCACGCGGCAGGCCGTCTTTCTCCAAGTCGGTCGTGCCGGGCAACTCGTCGAGTCGCGCGTGATACGGCTCGAAGATGGCGCGCATGGCGTAGTAATCGGTCGTCGTGAGTGGGTCGTATTTGTGGTCGTGACACTTAACGCAGTTCATCGTGAGGCCGAGGAAGGCCTTGCTGGTGTGCTCGACGACGTCGTCCATCCAGGTCGTGCGGTTGAAGAGGTAGTAGTTGCGCGCCATGAAGCCGGTGGCACGGAGCGTGGCGGGATCGGTGGGCGCGAGTTCATCGCCGGCGATTTGCTCGACAATCATCCGGTCGTAACCTTTGTCGGCGTTGAGGGCTTCGACCAGCCAGTCGCGCCAGTGCCAGATGTGCTTCTGGCTGTAACGAAGCTGCGCGCCGAGCCCCCACCAGTCGCTGTAGCGCCAGATGTCCATGAAATGTCGGCCCCAGCGCTCGCCGTAGTGCGGGCTGGCGAGGAGGCGCTCGACGACGCGCTCGTGGGCCTGCGGTGATTTGTCCGCGTCGAAGGCGTGCAACTCTTCCTGCGTCGGCGGCAGGCCGGTGAGGTCGAGCGTAACGCGCCGCAGCCAAATGGACTTCTCAGCGGGCGGCTGGGCGGTGAGGCCTTGCTGACGGCGCTGGGCTTCGAGGAAGGCGTCAACCGGATTGCCGATGGCCGATGGCCGATAGCCGGTTGTGGGAATGGCGGATTTCGCCGGAGCCTTGAAGGCCCAGTGCTCACGCGGGTCGCGCTCAGGCTGCTCATCCTTCGGCGCCGGTGCGCCGGCGGCAACCCACTCGCGCAGCACGGCGATCTGCTCGGGCTTGAGCGGTTCGCCCTCGGGCGGCATCCGCTCGTCGAGGCTGTGCGCGGAAACTTTCTTGATGAGGAGGCTGGCGTCGGGTTTGCCGGCGACAATGGCGGGCCCGTGCTTGCCGCCCTTGCGAAGGAGTTCCGCTGTGTCGAGTCGGAGCCCGCTGTTTTGCTTGAGCGCGCCGTGACAGGAATAGCAGCGCGCGGCGAGGACCGGCTTCACCGCCTTGAGGTAATCCACGCGCTCGGCGGCCTCTGTGATGAGGACCGGACAGAGCAGTAGGGCAATCGTGGTGCGGAACACGAGGAACCGACGCTGGGCGGCGCGGCTTTATTGCGCGGGAGCGCGGCTTACTTGCGCGCGACGGATTTGGTCTGCCCCACTTTCGCGGCCTCGTAGAAGGCGTAAATGGCATCCAGCACGCGCAGCCCTTCGCGGCCGGTCACGGGCGGATCTTGCAGGCCGGCGGCGGCACGGGCGCAAGCGTGGACCCACGGCGTGTAGCCAGTCGGCTCGTTCGGCGGCGTGTAGGTTTGGATGCCCGCGACCTTCGGCTCGGCGGTGGAATACCATTTCAAGCTGACTTCGGGCTGGTGGTTCAACTCCAGCCAGCCTTTCTCGCCCCAAACCTTGATGTGCTGGTGATAACCGCGGTCGAGGTAATAGCCGCTGGTGAGCGTGCCGAAGAATCCGCCGGCGAATTTCAGCGCCGCAGCGTTGGAATCCTCCACGTCCATCTGCTGCCCGCCGACAATGCCGGAAAAGCCCGCGACGGCCTCGATCTCCGCACCCGTGATGAACAGCGCTAAGTCCAGCCAGTGAATGCCCAGCCACGTGAGATGCCCGCCACCTGCGCGGGCTTTCTGGCCGGACCAACTTTTGCGATAGCCCTCGCTCTTGAGCCGCGTTTGGTCCGCGACGAGGTGAATCTCCATGCCGTAGAGTTTTCCCAGCCGTCCCTCGCGCACGAGGCGCTGCGCTTCGCGGGCCTCGGGCCGGATACGGTTGGCGAATGCGAGCATGAGATGCAGATGCTTGCCCTCGGCCTTGAGCACGAGCGGCTCGAAGTCAGAAGCGCGCACGCACGCGGGCTTCTCGGCCATCACGTGGCAGCCGTGTTCCAACGCAGCATCAATCGCCGGCGGCGCGAGCACGGCTTCCATCGTGACGAGCGCCAACTTCGGTTTATGCTCGCGCATCAACGCGGCGGCGTCCTTGCCGGTTGCCTTGAGCTTCGGCCCGAGTGCCTTTTGCGCGGCGGCCAAGGTGCTGCCGCCTGCGTCGGCGACGCAGACCTCGGCAACTTCAGTGCTGACGGCAAGACCGGCGAGATAGGCGTCGAGGTGCGGTCCTCCGGCGTGGGTGAGAACGATGGCGGTGGTGGGCATTGGATTATGTTTTATGCATTGCTGCTCACCGATCACTTGAATGCTGCTTCCACTTGGGTCGACAGCTTCGCCAAGTCGATCTGCTCGCCCGCAGCGGGGAACTTGTGCGGGAGCAGATACCAGTCTTCCGTGAAGCTGACGCTCGCGCCCGGCGCGATGGTCCGGCGCGGGCCGTGCGGCTCCAGTTCGCACGCGGGCACGAAACTCGCCTGTGGATACCAGAAGCACAGCGTCAGCCCGGCGATTTCGGGATACACGCCGTCCTTCGGCGAGGGGTAGCGTTTCACGAACGCCTGGTCGTGCGGCATCACGTAGGCGAACCAGCCGGCGTTGGAGTCAAAGCCGAGCTTGGGCTGCTTGGTCGGCCCGAGGACTTCGAGGAAGTCGCCGCGCATCCGCACGTTTGGGTCCGTGGGCTTGAGGATGATGTTGTGTTCCGCGCCTTGGTTATACATCACGAAGCCGCTGGGAAAGCGCCGCGTGTCCGGTGTCTGCGGGATGACGCCGATGCCACCATGCACCGCGAAGGTGCGGCTCCAGTGCGTCCAGAACTTCGGCTCCTTGGAAACATTCTTGATGACCTGCTCGCAGGCGAGATGCGTGCCGGTGGCGGCGAGGCGGAAGTTGCGGATGAGCTGCACACCGGTTGCTTCGTCGGGTTGGCTGGTGAGGCGGACGGCGCGCGGGCCGGTGGCTTCCGCCTGCCACTCGCCAGCCCAGAGCGTGTCGCGCTTCGGAATGAGATACTCCGGCCCGATGTCGAAGCGACCCGCGCTGGACGGGGCTTTCGGTCCGCCGGGCGTGCCCCACTTCTCCTCGCGCGGGTCGAGGTAGAGAGCGTTCTTGCCTTGGTGAGCGTATTCCAGCACCCGCCCGCCGACTTGGTGGCAAAGCGTCACGCGCGTGTCGGCGTTGGAGAGTTCGAAGCAGTCCGGGTAGTTGAGCACCTTCACGCGGCGCACACCCTCGGGCAGCGCGGCGGCGGAAGCGGCGAGTTGGAGAGCGAGCAAAGCGGCGGCAAAGCAGGTGGAACGCATGGCGGAATGGGAACGGAGCCAGCGTGGGAATTGCAACGATGAATTGCGTCCGCTACTGGAGCTTGCGCACCACGCTCTCCACCGCACCGTCTTGCACGCGCGTGCGAAGGGTCTGGCCGGGCTTGGCCTGCCCGGCGCGGCGGATTACTTTGCCGGTGGCGGCATCCGTGGTGATTGAGTAGCCGCGCGCGAGGACGTTCTCGGGCGAGAGCAGGCGCAGGCGGCTGGTGAGCGATGCGAGGTGAGCTTGACGCAAGGCGATCCGGGCGGCGGGCTTGAGCTGCCGGAGGCGCGCCACCGCCTGCTGGACACGGTGCTGCCGTTCACGCAACTGCGACTTCATCTCGCGGCCAAGCCCGACGGTGGCATCATCGAGCCGCTGGGCGAATCCTTCCAAACGCCGCTGCGGATGCGCGAGTGAAAGACGGTGGCGGACCTGCGCGAAACGTTCTTCTGCCGCCTCCAAGTGCTGCCGTGCGAGTAAGCGCAGCCGCACTGTCGCATCCGCCACGAACTCCCGGCTGGCGAACGCGCCTTCCGTGATCAACTCCGCCGCCGCGCTGGGCGTGGCCGCGCGCAGGTCCGCGACGAAGTCTGCGATGGTGAAATCAATCTCGTGTCCGACCGCCGACACGACCGGCACCGCCGACTCGAAGATGGCGCGGGCGACGGCTTCCTCGTTGAAGGCCCAGAGGTCTTCGAGCGAGCCGCCGCCACGGGTGACGAGGATGAGGTCAATTGTCGATTGCCGATTGCCGATTGCCGATTGAAACGCGTTGAGCAGCCGGATGGCCGACGCAATTTCCGCCGCCGCTCCATCCCCCTGCACCCGGCACGGGACGAAGATGATTTCCAAGCCCGGCTGGCGGCGCGCGATGACGTGCAGCACGTCGCGGATGGCTGCGCCGGTGGGTGAGGTGACGAGACCGATGCGTTGGGGGTAACGCGGGAGCTTGCGCTTACGCTCGAACTTGAACAGGCCTTCCGCCGCGAGCTTTTCCTTGAGCCGCTCGAAGGCTGCCTGCAACGCGCCCACGCCCTGCAACTCCGCGCTGCTGACGATGAGCTGATACTGCCCGCGCGCCTCATAGACCGTCACGTCGCCGGTGAGCAGCACCTTCTGGCCGTCTGCGAGCAGCGCGCGGTGCGGGACGGACGTGTTGCGGAAGAGCACGCACGCGAGCTGCGCGCCCACGTCCTTGAGCGTGAAGTAAACGTGCCCCGACGCCTGCGCGCGGAGGTTGGTGATTTCGCCCGAGACCGCCACCTGCCCGACCTGCTTCTCCAGCAGCCGCTTGATGTTCCCGGTCAGCTCCGAGACGGACAACACCTTGCGCACAGCCTCGGTTGGGAAGAGTTCACCACCGAAGTCCCATTGGTTTTTCGATGTGCGAGACATCAGGTTTGCGTTGTGGTCACGGACCATTCTGAGTGGCTTTCCGGCAGACTCTGAATCAGCAAGACGATTGGTGAGAAGATCAGCCACATGACGTGCGCTTGGAAGCGCAGCACCGCCTCAGCCGAGCGGCTGCGTATCAGCCTACCCTTAAGCCGCGCGGGATACTTGGCCTTCCAAAAGGCATGGGCACGCCTGCGAAATCCTAGCATCTCGGAAACGGAAGCGAACGGCACCAGCCGCCCTTGTTTCTCGGTTGAAGCTGATATGTCGCAGTTCTCCTGCCACCGGTGCAGGAGCATGGAAACGATGCCGAGTGGAAGAGAGGCAAGAATCAAATGGTTGTCAAAGCCGGTTCGCCAGACGACACACAGGAAGGCAAGGAGGCCAAGGGAAGCTACAAATTGTCGCGGCGTCCACTCGCGACGCGGGCTTGATTTGACCATTCCGTTTGAGTGCAGCAACAGAAGCAACCGTTGGATGGCATCCCATTCCTGCTTGGTTGCCACTACCTTGTGGTCTTCGCAGTCGTCGTAGAACCCCCAAAGAAAATCCACGCTCCACTTTACCGTCGCATCAGTCGTCCGGCCGCCTATCTCGGCTAGTTGCTCATCAAACTCGAACGCAGTGATTTCTTCGGCCAGATAACGCTGAACCAATTGAATCAGCCCGTCCCGGTCGGCGCGGTTCACAGAGTTTGAGAGCTGTGCGTTCATCGCTTCTAGGTCATGCAAGCGCCTCCGACACCCGCTGAATCGCCGTCGCCTTGCCGGTCTTGTCGTCCAGTTCGATGACCACGCCTTGCAGGAGCACGCGGTCGCGGGCGACGGAGAAGCGGCGGGGCTGGCTGGTGATGAAGCGTTCGATGATGGGCTGGATGTCGCGGCCCAGGCAGCTTTCGTGCGGGCCGGTGAAGCCCGCGTCGCACAGGAAGGCTGTGCCGCCGGGGAAGATTTGCTCGTCCGCCGTCTGCACATGCGTGTGCGTGCCCACCACGGCGCTGACCTGGCCGTCGAGCATCCGGGCGATGGCGATTTTCTCCGAGGTCGCCTCGGCGTGCATGTCCACGAAGATGAAGGGCGTGTGCTGGCGGAGTTGCTCGACCTCAGGGCGCACGCGGATGAACGGGTTGTCCAGCGGCGGCATGAAGGTGCGGCCTTGTAGGTTGATGACCGCGAGCAAACGCCCGTCTGGCAGGCGATGCGTGGTGCTGCCCTGGCCGGGCGAGCCGGGCGGGTAATTCAGCGGGCGCACAAAGCGCGGCTCGTTGGTGAGCAGCACGGAAACTTCCTTCTGGTCCCAGAGATGGTCACCGCTGGTGATGATGTCCACCCCGGCGGCGAAGAGGTCCGCCGCCGTCTCGGGCGTGATGCCGGAACCGCCAGCGGAGTTCTCGCCATTGGCGATGACCACGTCGAGGCAATGGCGCGCGCGAAGCACCGGCACCAGTTCGGCCACGGCCTTGCGTCCGGGCGCGCCGACCACATCGCCGATGAACAGGATTTTCACGCGGCGAGACTAGCAGCGAAGTAGGTCAGGCTTCCAGCCTGACATCTAACTTCTCCTCAGCTTGAACTGGCGAGAGGCATCCCTGCTTGCTGAAACCAGAAGCGCCTTGTGGCGGAGTTTGATGGCTCGGTGAAGCCGCGTCGCCTTCTGCGAACTTCCATCGCGGTGCCATATGGATGTCAGGCTGGAAGCCTGACCTACTTCGCTGGTAGCGTCGCGGCGTGCGCATTAAAGCTTGGTTCCCGACGTTTATCTATTGCGCGCCGCTGCTCCGCACGGGCGCGGCGCGCTTCAACGCGGAGTTGCTCAAGGAGGCTTACCAGCTCCGCGACTTCGACCGCGACGGGCAGAAGTGGTCGAAGAAGAATTACCCGGGCGGCTTCACGAGCTATGGCTCGATGGACAAGCTGCACCAGTTCTCGTCCACGTTCACCGATTTGCAGCGGCGCATTGACCGGCACGTGAAGGCGTTCGCGCGCAAGCTGGATTTCGACCTCACAAACCGCCGGCTCGAGATGACCGACTGTTGGGTGAACATCATGCCGCGCCAGACCGCGCACGGCCTGCACCTGCACCCGACCTCGACCATTAGCGGCACGTTCTATGTGAAAACGCCCAAGGGCTGCGCGGCAATCAAGTTCGAGGACCCGCGGCTGGACCGCTTCATGGCCGCACCGCCGCGCAAGTCCGGGGCGAGTCGCGAGAACCAAGCCTTCGTCCACTACCCGGCCGAGGCAGGCAACGTCATCCTCTTCGAGAGCTGGCTGCGGCATGAAGTTCCGGCCAACCCGGTCGCGGCCGAGCGCGTGAGCGTGAGTTTCAACTACAACTGGTTTTAGGCAATGAGACGAGGAGAGGGAATTTATAAGGAAAGCAGGAAGGCAGGAGAGGACTGCTTTGATCGCCACAGTTCTCTTGTTTCCATTCCTGCCCTCCTGCCTTCCTTGTAGAAAACCTGCATGCCCTCCTCGCCGGAAATCGTGTGCGCTGAAATCCTCCGCTGGCGGCGGGGCGAGGAGCCGCGTCGAGAGCAGGACGCGCTGGCGCGGGAGGAGCCGCTGGAGATTCGCGTGCGCGGGCAGAGTGTGGCGGTGACGATGCGCACACCGGGGCGCGACGCGGAGCTGGCCGCTGGTTTCTTGCTGACGGAGGGGTTGGTTACGTGTCGGGGGGACATCGTCGAGATCGCCCATTGCCAGCAGGGCGAGGCGGCGCAACTCGGCAACACGCTCAACGTCTTCCTCGCGCCCTCGGTTGTCGTGGACTTTGAGCAACTCACGCGGCACGTCTTCGCATCGTCGAGCTGCGGACTGTGTGGGAAGGCGACGATTGAATCCGTTCACCAGCAATTTCCACCGGTCACTTCGTCGGTTCGCATTGCGCCCGAAATCTTGCTCCAACTCCCGGCGAGGCTAGCCGCGCGGCAAGCCACATTCGACCAAACCGGCGGCCTGCACGCCGCCGCGCTCTTTACCGCGACCGGCGAACTGCTCGTGCTCCGCGAGGACGTGGGCCGGCACAACGCGGTGGACAAGGTGCTGGGCTGGGCGTTTCTCAACGGATCGTATCCGCCGGCCGACCATATCCTGCTCGTCAGCGGGCGGGCGTCATTCGAGATCATGCAGAAGGCGTTGGCGGCGCGGGTGCCAGTGGTGGCGGCGGTTTCCGCGCCGTCGAGCCTCGCCGTAGAGTTCGCGCAGCGCAGCGGGCAAACACTGGTTGGCTTTTTGCGCGGTGCGGGGATGAACATCTATGCGGGCGAGGAGCGTGTGGGCTTGGCAGGTGGTTGATGCTTGGGCAGGATCCCGATTGTCATGAACGAGTCCCAACACCTCTCCACCACAGCTCTGGCGAAGGCGCTGAACTGTGATGCCAAGGATTTGACGCGCCGATTTCGTGACTTGGGCTGGACGACCTGGAATGAGAAAGACCAGGTGCTGGAGTTGACGGATGCCGGCACGAAGCATGGCGGGATCTACATCAACAGCCAGCGGTTCGGCCGCTATATCGCGTGGCCGCAGGAGTTCAAAACCGCTTCGGCGCTGGTGAGTCTGGGTTCCACGCCCGCTTCTACCCCCGCGCCTGAGCCCGCTGTGAAGCCGCCCGTGCCAGCGTCGGCGGCACAGGTTCAATTCCTCACGGCGACGGATTTGGGCGAGCGATTCGGCCTGCCGTCCACGCGCATCAACTCGATTCTCTCCGAGTTGGGCTGGATCAAGCGCGGCATCAAAGGCTGGGTGACGACCGACCAGGGTCTGGCCATCGGGGCTAAACAGTTGGAGAACTACAAGACCGGCGTGCCCTACGTCACCTGGCCTGCGGGCATTGCGCTCAACCCGCGCTTGGTGGACACCATCAACGAGTCCAAGGGCGCGGCCGCGCCGCCAAGTGAGAGCAAGCCCGCGACTCCGACGGAGGCGGTCGGCTTCCGCGAGAAGTTCGAGGCCCGCCACCGCACGACGGACGGCCACTACGTCCGATCGAAGGCCGAGATGCTCATCGACAACTGGCTTTACATGGCCGAATTAGTGCACGCCTACGAGCGCAAGCTGCCAGTGGAAGAAGACCTCTACTGCGATTTCTACATTCCGACCGGCAAGGTCTACATTGAGTATTGGGGCATGGAGAACGACCCGCATTATCGCGAACGCAAGACTCGGAAAATCGACATCTACAAGAAATACGGCTTCAAGCTGATCGAACTGAACGACGCCGACGTCGCCAACCTCGACGACGTGCTGCCCCGAAAGCTGCTCCACTTCGGGGTGCAGTCCTACTGATAGTGAACAGGGCTTTCACCGACCCCGTCTGAACGCCGTTACTTCACTGATGCGCTTTCACCTGCTTCATCCGCTCTTGCTTTTGGTCGCTAGCCTCCGGCTGCTGCCATCGGTTGAAGCGGCCACATCCAAGGTCGCCGCCCCGCGCACGTTCAACTTCGAGAACGACATCAGCCCGTTGCTCACGCGCTACTCCTGCAACGCCTCGCCTTGCCACGGCAAGGCGGAGGGCCAGAACGGCTTCAAGCTGTCGGTCTTCGGCTACGATGCGCTGGCGGACTGGCGGGCGTTCGTCACGGAGAGCAAGGGGCGGCGCAGTTCCTCGGCACTGCCGGAGCAGAGTCTTTTCCTCGCCAAGGCCAGTGGCACGTTGCCGCATCAAGGAGGCGCGCGCATCCCGGTGGGTTCGCCGGACTACGAGACCATCCGTGCGTGGCTGGCGGCGGGCGCGCCGTTTGGTTCGACCAACGACGCGCGCGTGGTGAAGGTCGAGCTGGAGCCACGCGAGAAAATTCTTACGCCCGGTGCCAAGCTCCAGCTCCGCGTCAACGCGACTTACTCCGATGGTCGCAAGGGCGACGTGACGCGCTTCTGTGTCTTCCAGTCGAACAACGATTCGCTCGCGAAGGTGGATGAGCACGGCGCGGTGGTCATCGGCTCGCTGCCCGGGCAGACCTCGGTGATGGCGCGCTATCTCGGCGAGGTGACGTCGTTCATGGCCATCGTGCCGCGTCCGGGCAAGCCGGTGGGCGAAGCGGGCTTCGCGGAGTTCAACTTCATTGACCGGCACGTCAACGCGCACTTGAAGAAGCTCAACTTGCGCCCGAGCGATGTCTGCGATGACGCGACGTTCCTGCGTCGCGCGCACTTGGACATCATCGGCACGCTGCCCACGGCGGACGAGGCAAGGCGCTTCCTGGCTGACCCGGCGAAAGACAAGCGCGCGCGGCTTGTGAATGCACTGCTGGTGCGCCCGGAGTTTGCAGATTTCTGGGCGCTGAAGTGGTCGGACCTGCTGCGCGTGGACCGGCAGAAGCTCGGCCAGCGCGATGCCTACGCCTACTACCGGTGGATTCGCGAGCAGTTCGCTGCGAACCGGCCGCTCGATCAGTTTGCCCGCGCGCTGCTCACCGCCGAGGGGCCGCTGGATGACGCGCCGGCCGGCCATTTCTACAAGGTGGTGAGCAAGCCCGGCGAGATGGCGAACGCGGTGTCGCAGGTCTTCCTCGGCGTGCGCATCGCGTGCGCGGAATGCCATCATCATCCCTTCGATCGTTGGAGCCAGACGGATTACTACGGGATGTCCGGGCTCTTCGCACAGGTGAGTATTCGCAAGGGCGCGCTCGGCGAGACGTTGCTGGCCGAGGGCAACCCGACCACGAAGCATCCGCGCACGGGTGAAAATGTCCCGCCGCACGCGCTGGATGCCGCCCCCGTGATGGATACCGGTGATCGCCGCCGCGCGCTGGCCGAGTGGTTCACCGCGCCGGAGAACCCGTGGTTCGCACGCAACCTGGCGAACCGGCTTGTCGCGCACTTCTTCGGGCGCGGCATCGTGGAACCCGTGGATGACGTGCGGGCCACGAACCCCGCTGGCAACCCGGCGCTGCTCGACGCGGTGGCCAAGTCGCTCGTGGACGCGCGCTTCGACCTCCAGCAGTTCATCCGCACGCTCACCGCATCGCGCACCTACCAGTTGAGCGCCACACCGAACGACACCAACGCGCAGGATGAGCAAAATTTTTCCCGCGCGCTGTTCAAGCGCCTGCCCGCCGAGGTGCTGCTCGATGCGGTTTGCGATGTGACGGGCGTGCCCGAGAAGTTCGACGGCGTGCCCGCCGGGACGCGCGCCGTGCAGCTCTGGGACAGCCAGGCGCAACATTATTTCCTCAAGCTTTTCGGCCGGCCGGTGCGCGTGACTGCCTGCGAGTGCGAACGCAACGCGGAAGCCAGCATCGCGCAGGTGCTGCATCTGCTGAACTCACCGAATCTCCAGTCCAAGCTGTCACACGCCGACGGCCAGATCGCGCGGCTGGTCGCAGCGCACGCGGACAACGCGAAACTGGCAGAAGCACTTTACCTGACTTTCTTCAGCCGGCTGCCGACGGAGGCTGAACGACAACTGGCCGTGAAGCACCTCGCAGCAAGCCCGAACCGCCAGCAGGCGGCGGAGGATTTCGCCTGGAGCCTGTTGAACGCGGTTGAGTTTGTTTTCAACCACTGACCGGGTATCCTCGCGGCGAGACGCATCGCTATGAAGATTCTCCTCGCCGACGATTCCCGCGTAACCCGCAACCTGCTCCGTTCCATTTTGGAAGACCTCGACCACGAGGTGATCACTGCCGAGAACGGACTCGAGGCATGGCAGACCTACGAACGCGAGCGGACCCCCGTCCTCATTTCAGACTGGGAGATGCCGGCGATGGACGGCTTGGAACTGTGCAAGCGCGTGCGGACCGCCACGGCCGAGCGCGCGGTGCAACCTTACATCATGCTCGTGACCGGGCTCGGCGACATGAAGCATTTCGTCGCCGGCCTGGCCGCCGGAGCGGATGATTTCATCGTCAAGCCATTCGAGCCGGAGCTGCTGCGCTGCCGCCTCCGCGTTGCCGAGCGCACGCTGACCATGCAGCAGGAACTCCATGCACTCGCTGCGGCCCTGCCGGTGTGCGGCACTTGCGGCTGTCTCCAAGATAATCCCATCCATCGGCAACGGCTTCAGGATCATTTGGCCGCTCATCCAGAGCTGAAGGCTTTGCTGGGAGATTGCCCGGCGTGCGCGGCGAAGGCCTAATTTCCCGTCCAAGCAGCGAGCCAGCAGTCCGCCCGCAGTGACTCTCGGACCACGCCGAGTTGCCGCCGCGACTTCTCCAACTGCGCCGCGCGCCGCGCTACTTCGTTCGCCCCCGCAAACATGCGGCGCGCTCCGGCCACGGGCAAAAACTCGTTCAGCATGATGAGGCTCCACTTGAGCGCGAGCATCGGATACGTGAGGCGCAACCGCGCGGCGACCCCGGTTGCGTCATTGAGCCGCGCCAGCATGTCCCGGATGAAGTCGGCCCGGTGCTCGATGGGCAACGGAACTTCCGGCAACAACATTGCGTTGGCGATGGTCTGCGCCGGGTCATCCCAACCGGCATACTCGAAGTCGAGGAATGTCAGCCGCCCATCCGCACGCCGAAGGACATTGTGAAAGCCGTGATCGGCGGGCGACAACGTGCGTTGGTCGTGTGGCAGTTCGGCATCCAACGCGAGGCTGAGCGACGTTGCTTCGCACTCAACGAATGCACGCACTTCCGCCGTGACGGGCACGAGTTCGCGTTCGACGAACTCACTGACGGTGGCGACTTCGGCGCGGTTCGCGAGCGCCGTGCGGACGCGTTGCAAGCGCCGTTCCACATTTGCCCAATAGCCATCAAGCGTGAATGCGGCTTCGGATGCCGGCGGTAATTTCTCTGCGCCCGGCTGCGTGCGCAGCCGCCACATCGCCGCGAGCAAATCCACGAGTTGCCCGACGTCGGCCTGCGTCACCTGCCCCGACGCGACGCGCAAGCCCGCGACGAATTCGTAGAGCCCAAGATTCTGCTCGCGGCTCATCTGCAGGGGCTCGGGCACGCAGCGCACACCGTTGCGCCAGAGGAAGTCCAGCATGCCAAACTCCGTGCCCAGCCGGTCGCGCGGGTCGCGGGCGTGGGTGAAGTAGAGCTTGGCGAGCAGCGGCTTGCCGCCCACGTCCACGCGGGCGACGACGTTGTTCGCGCCGCCGGCGAGGCGTGTGACGGAATCCGGGCGTTGGCCGAGCGTGGCGGCGACGGTGGCGAAGATGGGCTCGTTTGGGCAAAGCCGCGCCAACAGTCGTGTCCAATCGGAGAAAGCCTGAATGTCGCCTTCTCGTCGTTCGGTCTGGCCGGGGAGATAATGCCAGCGTTCGACGCCTTGCGGAAATTCCGGCTCGGTCAGCACTTCCTCCAAATCATCCACGAACACCGTGCAGCCTTGAGCGGCGATGCGCTGGAGCTTCGCGGCGCGCGTGGACTCGAAGAAGACATCTTCGCGGCGGAGGCAAAAGCCCTCGGCGGCGAAGAAGCCGTTCGCCTCCAGCCACGCGAGCGCCGCTGCGCGCAAGTTCACGTGCGGCTCGGCGACGGAGAACTCGGTCTTGTGGCTGATGATGCAGACGGGAATTTGAACGGCGCGGATGGCACGAAGGAATTCCGCAAGGCCGGGAGCCATTTTCGCTTCGGTCATCTTCAGCCCGTAAACCAGGCCTTGGAGTTCAATCCACTTCTGCTCGCCGTCGGTTTGGCTCCGCAGCCAGTCGCGCACGACGGTCTTGTTCAGCGGCACGCCCGCCGGCAATCCGAAGCGCTCGGTTGCGTAGCGGTGGAAGACCTCGTCATACACCACCACCGTGCCGTCGAAGTCGAGGCCGAGGCGCATGGACTCAACGCAGGTAAAACTTCCGCACCTGCTCGATGGTGTAGCTCACTTCGTCCTCGGTGAGATACGAGTGGCCGGGGAGCGTGATACACACGCGGCTGTGGTTTTCCGCGTCGGGGAAGTCGCCCAGCTTGTAGCCGAGGCAGGCTGACGCGGGTTGGAGGTGCATGGGTATGGGATAATGAATCTTCGCCTGCACGCCATTCTTCACGAGGAAGGCGAGGAGTTCGTCGCGGCGCTGCACATGGAGCGAATAGAGGTGATAGACGTGGCGGACGCCGGGGCGGCGCACGGGAATCTTGATGAACTCGCCGAGGTCGGCGAATGCGGCGTCGTAGCGCGCGGCGTTGGCGATGCGCTTGCGGGTGATCTCGGGCGTCGTCGGGATGAGCCGGTTGCCGATGACGGCCTGGATGGTGTCGAGACGGCAGTTCACGCCGTAGAACTCGACTTCATCGCGGTTGCGCAGGCCGTGGTTGCGATACTTGCGGAGCTTGGCGGCGAGCGCGTCGTCGTGCGTGATGATGACGCCGCCGTCGGACCAGACGTTGAGGTTCTTGAGCGGGTGCAGGCTGAACGCCGCCGTCGCACCCCACGATCCGACGAGCTTGCCATCAATCGAGCCCATAATGGCCTGGCAGGCGTCCTCGACGACGTGGAGGCCGCGCGCCTTTGCGATGGCCATGATGGCCGGCATGTCGGCGACGTTGCCGGTGTAGTGGACGGGGACGATGGCCTTGGTGCGCGGCGTGAGGGCGGCCTCAATCTTCTTCACGTCAATCACGTAGCCGTCCGTGCTGTCCACGAAGACGGGCCGCGCGCCGGTCTGCACGATGGCGCCGACAGTGGCGACGAAGGTGTTCGGCGTGGTGATGACTTCGTCGCCCGGGCCGACGCCGAGATTCTTCAGTGACAACGCGATGGCGTCCGTGCCGGTGCCGACGCCGATGGCGTGCGGGGCTTCCATCAGTTTCGCGAAGCTGGCCTCGAACTGCTCCAGCGGCTCGCCGAGAGTGAAGTCGCCGGTCGGCACGAACGCACGGAGGTCGGCGAGGTAGTCCTCGAGATTGGCGAACTGGCGGTCGAGGTAGGAGAACGGGACTTTCATGCGGGGAGAATAGCCACAGAGGGGCACTATTGAATGCGCGAGTCACGCAAAACGTTATTGGCGCGCTCAACGTGGAAATGGTCGTAAAACGTCATGCTTGCAGCTATATTCGCTTCTTCAGGCTGGAGCAAGCCAAAGGGCGGTCCACCGTCGCTGTGCCAACGTGAGACGCGGACGAGGAACATCCTCATTCGGCACCAGTCGGGCGGGGAGGAGCGGCCGGCGATTGCGGATCGATTCAGGCGGCCTGCCAAAAACGAAGGCGGCGGTCACGAAGACCGCCGCCGGATGATTCGGAATGGAGCTTCAGCGCTTCAGGCCGCCGGGGCTGAGGCGGTGGCGGGAACGTCTTCGATGTTGGCCTGGAGCTGGAGGAAATCCAGCACCTTGCCAACGAGGATTTGTTCATGGATTTCGCCAAAGCCATTGCGCTCCTCAAGTTGCTTGATGAGCTTCTGGATGGGCATCTGGTATTGCTGTGCCATCGCCTGCACGCGTTCCAAGATTTCCTGCTGCTCGACTTTGACGCCTTCTTTTTCGGCGATGCGGTTGAGGAGGAACATGGCTTTGACACGGTCCTTGGCGCTGGCGTTGGCGTTGGCGAAGATGGCGTCCTTCTGCTGCTCGATGGCTTCCTTGGGGATGCCGCGCTGCTGGTTTTCCTGCACGATACTGTAAACGACGTTGCGTGTGGTTTGCAGCACGATGGATTCGGGGAGTTCGAAGTTCACCTTGCTCGTCAGGGTCTGGATGAGCTGGTCGCGGACGGCGCGGGAAGCCTTCTCATTGCGGTCGGCCGCGAGGTCCTGCTGGATACCAGCGCGAAGTTTTTCCAAACTTTCAGCGCCGAAGCTCTTGGCAAACTCATCGTTCAGCTCGGGCAGCACGCGTTCCTTCACCTGGACGAGTTCAACTTCGTAAACACCCTTCTTGCCGACGAGTTGGGCGGCGACGAAATCCTGCGGGAAATCCACGTTCACGGTGCGTTTCTCGCCGGCGCTCATGCCGTGGAGTTGCTCGGTGAAGCCGGGGATGAACTGGCCCGCTTCGCAGCGGAGCCAGAAGGCCTTTTGTTCGGTGAGGCCCCGGGCGGTGGGGGCGGTGTCGGTGATGGGCTTGCCATCGCAGGTGCCGGTGTAGTTCACGACGGCGATGTCGCCGGCGGCCACGGGCCGGGTGACATCCTTGTAATCGGTGCGCTGATCGCGGAGGACGTTGAGCGCCTTGTCGACGTCGGCGTCGGTCACGACCACGGTTTCGCGCTTCACATGGAGGCCCTTGTATTCGGGCAGTTCGAATTCAGGCTGAGTTTCGACGGTGGCGGCGAACTGGAGGGTCTGGCCGCGACCGAATTGGATTTCCTCGATGTCGGGATAGACGGCGGCGCGGATTTTCTCCTGTTCGAGAGCCTTCTGGTAAGAATCGGGGATCAGCTTCTTTTTGACTTCCTCCTCAATGCGGGGGCCAAAGCTTTTGACGACGAGGTCGCGGGGGGCCTTGCCGGGGCGGAAGCCAGGAAGCTGGGCATGCCGCTGGTATTCCTTGGTGACGGAGTCAAAGGCGGCGTCCACGGCGGCGACGTCCAGTTCCACGCGAAGCAATTTCTTGCAGGGGCCGAGATTTTCGACGGTTACGTTCACGACAATCTTTCTGGTTTCAATCTTTGCCGGGCTGCGGACACGAGCGCCCGGTGGGCGGGGCAAAGAGCGGAGCAGACTAGGGAGGGGGCAATCACCCGTCAAGCATCGGCGCGTGGCTACGGCTTGTTGAGCGCGGTGGCGGGTGCGGCCGGGACGTTGGTGGCAGGCACGGCGTTGGTGATCGGGATGCTGTTGGTTGCCGCGGGCATTTTTGGGTGCGGCTTGCCGGCTGGGGCGTTGGTGCCGCCGACCTTCTTCTCCTTGCGTTCAGGATCTTTTTTGGGCGTGCGACCGGACTTGATTTCGATTTCGAACTTGGCGATTTGCTCCGGTGAAAGTTCAGCGCGGATCTTGTCGGTCACGGTGCGGACTTCGTCCTTCATCTTCGCCGCAACCGGGTCCCAGTAGGGTTTTGTGCGCTGGTTGCTGTCGCGCAAGATCTGTCCGATGTGTTCGTTCTGCTCGGGGGTGAGGTTCAGCTGTTTCTGAAGGCGGCTGAGGAATTCCGCGCGCTGGATCTGGTTGAAGGTGAGTTGCGGGGAGGCTTTGACGTGGGCTGGTTGCGGCCGGTCAACGAGCTTGATGACCAGAGCTCCGGTGACCACGCCCGTGCCGTAAATCAAAACCGTGGCGAGAATGAACTTCCACGGGTTCACCGGTTATTCGCCCGCGACGTCGTCGCCGGACATGATGGTGTTTTCGATGGCCTGCTCAAGGTTCTGAGGTTCCGGCTCATTGTGCATGGTGACGACGACCCAGATGCCGAGCACGGCCATCACGGAGGCGCACGGGGTGACGGCCCGCCAGAGCCAGTTCCCCCACAGCGCCCACACGTCCACGGTCAGCGGCGCAGTCAGCCTCTCCATGATGCGTTTCTCAAACGCGTAGGGCACGTGATCATTCGGCACTGCCGCTTTCGCGGCAGCCATCAGTTGCTGTTGGAGCTTTTCCAAGTCCATAACAAGAGGGTAGACGAGCCCGCAATTTATCGGGTTACAAATACTTCTCGCGCGTGAGGGTTTCCAAGATTTTTTTCATCTGCGCGCGCGCGCGGAAGGCGCGGACCTTCACCAGCGGGACGGACCAGCCGGTGAGTTGGGCGATTTCTTTGACCGAACGGTCTTCGATTTCCAGAAGCGTGATCACCAGCCGGGCCTCCGGGGAGAGCTGCGCCATCACGCGGTCGATCAAGGCTTTCGTGGCGTCGGTGTTGTTGGCGTTGTCCTCCGGGCTGGCGGCGAAACGCTCCAGCCAGTCCACCTCGGGATCGGACAAGTCCGTCAGGGTGGTTTCGCGGTTGCGCTGGTGGGAGCGAAGGAAATCGTAGCAGGTGCGCACCGTCATGCGCATGAGCCAGTGCTCGAACGGGGCCTCGGCACGGAAGCTATCGAGCTTTTGAAAGGCTTTGATGAAAACCTCCTGCACAATGTCCTGCACCTCGTCTTCCCGCCGCGCGTATCGGCGCGCCGTGGCGAAGACACGCGGCTGATAGCGCGCGATGAGCGGCTCGAACTGTGACACGTCGCCTTTGCGGA
The DNA here is from genome assembly GCA_009922615.1 of Pseudomonadota bacterium. GTDB lineage: Bacteria > Verrucomicrobiota > Verrucomicrobiia > Limisphaerales > SXTU01 > SXTU01. The sequence goes on along the minus strand of RFVF01000008.1, from coordinate 22,174 downwards.
CGGCGGCGATCAGCTCGGTATCGCTAGGTTCCATCGGGTCCGGACTATGCAAAATCAGTCAGTCAAAAGCAAAAACACAAAGCCACCGCCTGCGGGCAGTGGCTTTGGTGGAAGACGGGAATGGAGTCAATAGGTTACTGGTCCGTCGGCGGGCGGCGGGGCAGTTCGGGCCGCTTGTCGCCGCCCTCGGGGTTGCGACCACGGTCGCCGTCAGGGCGCGGTCCACGATCCCCATCGAGCCTCGGGCCTCGGTCACCGTCGAAACGCGGCTTGCGCTCGGTGGCTTCCGGGCGGCGATCGCCTTCGCCAGCGGGCTTGCGGAATTGTTCGCCCTCGCGGCCTTCGGGACGACGGAACTGGCCCTCCGGTGTGCCGCGACCGGGCTGGTCACCCGTCGGCCGGCGCAGGTCGCCCTCGCCCCGGCCACCCTGCATGGGTGGCTGAAAGCCCGGGCGCGGTCCCATGCCGGCAATCATGGCGCGCAGTCGTTCGACGGTTTCTTTGGGGAGCTTTTCGCGGACTTGAGCGAAGGCGCGGGCGCGGGCGATGGTGGATTCCGCTTCAAGCTTTGCGGCTTCCATGATTTTCCCGCGGATGAGGTCTTCGTTGACCTTGTCGGCCATTGCGGATTCGGTGATTTCGCGGCGCAGGCGCATCGACTTCTCGCCCATCTCCCGCATGACGCTTTGGTTCGACTCGAAGAAGCCGCGCAGGGCGGCGCGCTGGTCCTCGTTCAGGTCGCGAAAAAGTTCCTGCGGGTTGAACTGTGGGTTCATTGGGCCGCGTTGGGCTTCGCCGGGCCGGGCATTGTCACGGCCTTGGAATTCCGGGCGGGGGCCGCCGCGCTCACCGCGCGGGGCGTTGTCACCCCGGACTTCCTCTCGGCGCGGGTCTTCGCGGCGGGCGTCGCCTTGCCGGCCATCGCCACGGGGTTTCTCGTCGGGGCGGAACTCACCGCGCGGCGGGCGCGGGCTGTCGGCGGGCGCGGGACGATCTTCACGGGAGCGTTCCTGGGCTGGGCTGATGGCTGGTTGCAGCAAGAGCGTGAGACCACACGCGGCAGCGAATAACGGGCTGGGGAGGGTGGGGAGGCTCATAAGGTTTTTGGTAGCGTCGGCGTTGCACAGTAAGACGCCACGTTGCCGGGGGCGTTACAAGCAACTTTTCATCCGCGGTCGGCCGTTGCGTCATCTTCTGACGATTGTGGACCGATCGGAAGGAGTCTTAACCGCGGCTGCGGCATTCCTCTACGTAGTCGCGGAAGGCTTGCTGCAATTGACGCGTGACCGGGCCGGGCCGGCCATCCCCCAGCTTGCGGTCGTTAATTTGCACGACGGGCATCACCTCATTGGTCGTGCCGAAGAGCATGGCCTCGGTGGCGCATTTCAACTCGGCTTCGGCGACCGGGAATTCGCGCACTGGAATCCGCAGCGCCGAGCACAGACCCAACGCGACCAATCGCGAAATGCCGGGCAGAATGTAATTGGTGCGTGGCGCGGTATGCAGCACGCCATCCAGCACGGCCGCGAAGTTGGACAGCGAGCCCTCCAGTGCGAACCCATCCCGGACTAGGATAGCCTCGTGCGCGCCGGCTTCTTGGGCCTGCTGGTTGGCCAGCACATTGGGCAGTAGCGAGATCGACTTGATGTCGCACCGGGCCCAGCGCTGATCCGGCAAAGTGATGACTTTCACCCCGTTGGTCCACTTTTCGACCGGGTTGGCAAACGGAGCGGCGAAGGCGTAAACGGTGGGTGTCGTGTCAGCGGGGAAGGCGTGTTTGCGCGGCGCGGCTCCGCGAGTGACCTGAAGATAGGCCGTAGCCTCGGCCTCCAAGAGTTGGTTGCGCTTGAGCAATTCGGTGGCGATGGCGGAGAAGTCCGTGTTCGCCGGAGGTGCGATGCGCAGGGCTTTGAGGCTGTAGTCGAAGCGGTCCCAATGTTCCTTGGCCCGAAAAAGATGGCCGCGGTAGGCGCGGACCACTTCGTAAGCCCCGTCCGCAAACAGGAACGCCCGGTCGTCGGGGGAAATACGGGCCTCGGTCTTCGGCAGAAACTGGCCGTTGAGGTAAACGATCATTGGAGGAACGCCGATGAGTCCGCAAAGTTCAACGGCGCGGCGAGAACTGCGCGGTAATCTTTGCTAGGAAGATGTCCGTCTCGCCCTGACTCTTGAGCACTGTGTCGCCAAAGGCCACGTTGCCGCGGAAGTAACCGATGATGTAGGTGTTGCCGCCGCGATCCACCGCGAGGCCGTGACCGGCGATGGGTTCGGAGAAGGTCGCCCCGGCCTGTCGCGCCCAAATCACCCGGCCTTCGCGGTCGAGTTCCGTGACGAAGACATCGCCGATGCCCATGCTGTAAAGGGTGTTGTTGCCGAACTCGACCTTGCCCGCAAACGTGCCCGTGACGTGCGCGTGGCCACTGGCGTCCACCGCCATGCCGTAGCCGGCCTCCGGACAGCCGAGCTTGTTGCCGCCGAAGCTGCGGACCCAGGTGAGTTTGCCGCGCGGGTCGTATTTGGCGATGAACACATCCGAGCCGCCGACGCTCTTGAGTCCCTTGCCGTTGAACACGCCAGTCTTGGTGCCGCTGCGTGAACGGAAGGCGGCATGCAACCGCATGTCCGTGGCGAAGGATTCGCTGCCGTTGAAGCCGCCGGAAACCAGGACGTTGCCCTGGGGGTCCACACCCACGGCGTAGGCGATGTCGGTGTTGGGGCCGCCGGAACGCTGCGCCCACACGGTGCGGCCGGTGTTGTCGAGCTTGACGATGAAGCTATCCATCAACCCGGCACTGCCGAGGGTGATGTTGCGGGAGAAGCGCACCCGATCCTCGAATCCGCCCACGACGTAGCTGTTGCCCTGCGTGTCCACGGCGATCGCGCTGGCCGCATCATCGCCCGGACCGCCGATTTGCCGGACCCAATCCAGCTCGCCATTGGCATCGTAGCGGGCGACGAAGATGTCATTGAACCCGGAATTCTTCAGCGCCAGATCCCCAAACTCGATGTCGCCGTTGAAGTAGCCGCAGACGTAAACGAAGCCATCGGCCCCGACGGCAATGCCGTTGCCCGAGCCGCCGCCGCCGGAGCCCCCACCCGCCTGCCGAACCCACAGGGGTTTGCCGTTGGGGTCGAACTTGGCGACAAAAATCTCCGAATCGGAATTACGCTTCGCCGTCTCCCCGCCAAAATCGACGGTCGGCGACTGGAATGAGCCGGTGATATACGAATTGCCTTCTGCATCAATGGCCACGGCCCGGGCGAAGTCATCCGCGCTGCCGCCAGCCTGGCGAATCCACACCAGCTTGCCCATGCGATCATACTTGGCGAGGAAGATGTCCGCCTCGCCTTTGCCGGCCAGCGCGTAATCCTCGAAGCGGGCCTCCTGCCCCCGGAAATACCCGCAGATGTAGGTGCAGCCCTCGCTGTCCACCGCGATGCCGGTGCCATAGTCATGCCCTGTGCCGCCGGCGCGCGAGGCCCAGCGGAACGAGGGCATTTCCGCGCGGACGGAAAAACCCAATAGCACAACCGCCAGCAGGGCCAGCAAACCACGGCTCAACCAGTGCTGCCAACGGGTTGGAAAGAGGAGGGGGGAATCAAACACCTCGGCGGCCTCGGGTGCTGAAGCACAAGCGGTCCGCACATAAATTGGCATGGTTGTCACTTCAAAGGTGGCCCCGAACAAGGGAGCTGAATCGCGGGCCTTTATCGCTGGGTTCACTCCTCGGTTCAAGCGCAATCTGGACCGGAACGCGTCGTTTTTAGCGACGAAGTTTGTCGGTTGCCTTGATTCAGGGGGCCGGAAACGCTCGGCAGGGCCAAGGGGTGCGGTGCGTCTCGAACGCGCTTCGTGTAAAACTCAGGAGCTACGGCCGCGTTTCGGGATCAGAGATGCGCGGTCATCTCTTTGATCTGTTTGGTCGCGATGCCGATGGGGCGGTCCAGCGGAATGCCGACACACGCGAGGAGTGTGGTGAGCAGGTCGCCTTGGTTGCCTTTGGTGTGATCGAGAAAGCGGCCCGTGCGGATGGAGCCGCCGCCCTTGCCAGCGATGATGAAGGGAAGGTTTTCGCGGGTGTGCTTGTTGCCGTCCTCCAGACCGGAGCCCCACATCATGATGCAGTTGTCGAGCAAGGTGCCGTCGCCTTCGCGGAGGCTGGCCATTTTCTTCACCATGTAGGCGAATTGCGCGATGTTGAAGGCGGTGATCGCGGCGACCTTGTTGAGCTGCTCGGGTTTGTTGTTGTGATGCGTCTGGGAATGATGCTCATCCTTGAACCCGAGTTCGGGATAGGAAACACCGTTCGGAGTGGAGCCGATGTAGGTGCTGACACGCGTCGTGTCAGTCTGGAACGCCAGCACGTTGAGGTCGCACATCACCTGCATGTATTCGCTGCGTTTGTCACCCTCGGGAATTTTGACTTCGATGGGTGGAGAATCGGAGGCGTTGCGTTTGCTCACGCTGACACCGGCTTTCTCCAACGCTGCTTCCTTCTGCCGATGTTCGATCGCGGCGATGCGGCGTTCCACGGAGCGCACGCTGTCGAGGTATTCGTCCAGTTTGTGTTTATCGTCCTGTGGCAGTTTGCGGCGCAGGTCCTTTGCGCCACCGAGGACGAGGTCCAACATCTTGCGATCAAGCGCCTGGGCGGGTGAGATTTCTCCGGGTTTGCGGCCGGTGCTGGCCGGGCTGGATTGGCCGAAGAGCCGGTTGAGCACGCTGCGGGGATTGATCTCGGCGGGGACGGCCTGGGTCGCGGAGCGGAAGCTGCAATGCGAATAGTAGCCTTCGTTGAGGCCTTCCTGGTTTTCCTTGTGCGTCTGCGGCATCGTGGCCAGCTCGAGTGACGGCAGGGACGTCAAATGCCCGACGTAGTTGGCCGCGATCTGGTCCGCCGAAATCGCGATGTTGATCTGGTTCCGCCGGTTGGCATCTGGCAGTTTCGCCGTGAGCCAAGTGGACAATTCCAAGGCGTGCGGCGCGCCATTGAAAGGGGCGATCGGCACGCCGGAGATGCCTTTCATCAACAGGCATTGGTCGAGCACCGGGCGCAGCGACTCCAACGCCGGCGGCGGCGCGGTCAGGAAACTCTCCGGCGTCTTGGGCCAGAACTGATCCATGATGACCCCGTGGGGCATATACATGAAGCCGAGGCGCACGGGGGGCTTGAAGGATTTGCCCTGGCCGGGCGCGGCCCAGCCCATGGAATTGAACAGCGGCAGTGCGAGTGACGCACCAATGCCTTTGAGGCACGTGCGGCGGTCGATGAAGAATGATTTGCTCATGGGACCAAAGCGGTGACTGGCTGCTGAATGTGACGATGCGTGAAGGGGTAACTAGTCACGATTTCCGTGATGAGGGTCTGCATGCGGTGGCCGTCCCGGGCGATGGTTTCCATCAGTTGATCCACCACGATTTCGTCGTAGCCTTCGAGCTGGCGGCACAAGGCATAGGCGAGGAGTTTTTCCGTGAGGTTGCGTGTGAGCTCTGCCTTCCGTGCGGCGATGATCGCTTTTAATTCCTTGGGGGACGTGAAGTGTTTTCCGCCCGGAAGCTCGCCGGCGGCATCGATCGCCCCGCCCGAGTCGTCCTGATTCCGCCAGCGGCCGATGGCATCGAAGTTCTCCAAACCAAAGCCGATGGGGTCGAGCAGCTTGTGGCAGCTCGCACAAACGGGATTCGTGCGATGCAGCTCCGTGCGCTGCCGCAGCGTCAGGTTGGCGACCTGTTTCTGATCCTGTTTTTCCAAGGCGGGAACGTTTGCCGGGGCGGGCGGCACGTGCTCGCCGAGCACTTGTTCGAGCACCCAGGCACCGCGTTTGACCGCGCTGGTGCGGTTGGGAAAGGAGGTCGTCGCCAAAATGCCGGGCATGGCCAGGATGCCGCCGCGGTTTGCGTCCGTGAGCTGGACTTTGCGCATCTGCGGCCCGGTGACGGATTTCTCCAAACCGTAAAGAGCGGCGAGGGTGCCGTTGAGAAAGGTGTAATCGCTGTCCACGAAGCTGACGACGCTCCGGTTTTCTCGCACGATGCTGTCGAAGAAAAGCCGGGCCTCGTCATACATCGCCGCGCGCATCGCACTGGTCATCTGGGGAAACTTCGCGGTGTCGAACGTCTTGGCCTGCAAGCTTCCCACGCCCAGCCATTGCGCGCCGAATCCGTCAAACAACGCCCGCGAACGCGGGTCCGCGAGCAGGCGTTTCGTCTGCGCCTTGAGGGCCGTTGGCTCGTGCAGCCGGCCGCTGTCGGCCAACGCCGACAGTTGCGCATCGGGCGTTGTTGCCCATAGCAGATACGACAGCCGCGCCGCGAGTTGATGGTCATCCAACGGAACGATCGTCTGCCCCGCTTCGGGCTCCTTCGCGGGGGTGATGAACAGGAATTGGGGCGAAACCAAAACCGCCTTGAGCATCAGGCGCAACGCCGCCGGGTAGCTGAGTTGATTTTCGCGTGCGAGATCGAACACCCCGAGCAGGACCTGTAGCTCCGTTTCCGCAGGCGGCCGGCGATAGGCACTGCGGGCCAAGGAACTGGCGACCTTTCGCGCCGCTGCGCGAAGATCCGTCCCAGACTTTGGAGTGTCACCGAACAAGCGCTTTTGCACCGGGGTTGGCGGTTTGCCCTCGGGGGACAGGACCCGGTCCAGCACCACGTTTGCGATCGCGAGATATTGCTCTGACTGAAGCGGCGACAGCGTGTTGAGGTAGCCTTCGCCGGGCACATCATCGGGCAGCTCCTGTGCGACCGCTGGGTCCACACCGAAGAGGTCGCGCAGCGTGTTGCCATATTCCACCTTGGTCAAACGCCGGATCACAAACGGCCCCGGATCCTTCGGACTGAGAAACTTGAGCTGCGCGAGCCAGTCCAGAAACTTCTGCCGCTCCGCCTCCGTCGGCTGCTTGTCCGCGTCGGTCGGCGGCATGTCGTGGGTCCGGACGCTGACGAGCGCTTGCTTCCACCGCTTGCTGGCAGCCGAGTCGCCGGGGTTTTTCAAGGCCGACAGGAAGTTGATGCCGCCCTTCCGTTTCTTGTCCCCGTGACACTCCGTGCAATAGGTCTTCACGAAGGGGGCCACGCCGTCGCGAAAAGACGCCTTGGCCTCAGCCTGAAGCGCGGCCAAATCTCCGGCTTCGGCGGCCACTGTCAGATTGGGCAAGGCAAGCAGCCACGCCGCTCCAAGCACAGTCAGGGCCGTGAAGCCGGTGCCAATGCCCCCGTAGTTCTGCGCCTTGGTGCGGGAGGGATTCATTGTGGCCGTGGCGCGATATGCAGCGCGGACTGGTTGCGGTCCGGCGTTTCTCAGGCGAGCCCGAGGTTCTGGAGGATGCGCGTGGTGGAGTGCGCCTTGTTCAGCGTGTAGTAATGAATGCCTTCGATGCCGTTGCGGAACAGGTCGGCGCATTGCGCACTTGCGTAATCGATGCCAAAAGCTGTGGCCGCCACGTCGTCCGAGCCGCACTTGTCGAGGCCGGCGAGAAAGGGCGCGGGCAACTGCGCGCCACAGAGGGCGGTGAAGCGCTTCACCTGCGAGCCGCTCGACGCGGGCAGGATGCCGGGAACGAGCGGGACCGTGATGCCCTTCTTCACGAGGTAATCGCGAAAGGCGTAGAAGTCCGCATTGTCGAAGAAGAGCTGCGTGACCACGAAATCTGCCCCGCAATCGATCTTGGCTTTGAGCCGGTCCCAGTCCACTTGGCGGCCTTCCTTGCAGGCGATGTGGCCCTCCGGAAAGCCGGCGGTGCCGATGCTGAAACCGCCGAGTTCGCGCAGATACGTGACGAGCTGATACGAATACTCGAAACCACCGGGTGTGGCCTTGAACTCGCCGCCGCCGGGCGGATCGCCGCGCAGGGCAAGGATGTTTTTGATGCCGCGCTGCCGGGCCTCGTTGATCACACTGGTCAGCTCGCCCTTCGTCGCGTTGACACAGGTCAGGTGCATCATCGCGGTGAGACCGTGATCCCGTTGGATGCGATCCACGATGCCGATGGTCTTGTCGCGCGTGCCGCCGCCGGCGCCATAGGTGACGGAACAGAAGTCGGGCCGGAGCTTCATCAGCTCGGGGATGGTTTTTTCCAGCAGGTTCTTGTCCCCCTCGTCGGTCTTCGGAGGGAAGAACTCAAACGAGATGACCGGCTTGCCCTGCGCTTTTTTGGCCGCGTGAATGTCGCGGATGAATTGCATGGGCGGGAGAGTGCGGAGGAATGGCGGGCGCGGCAAGTTTGCAGTGCGGTCCGACGGCTTGCCTCTCCATCGGGTGGCTGCTCAAAACTGCACCTGCGGCGCGTCCTTCTCGGCAGCGGGCGTCTCGAAGAACGGCTCTTCCTTGAAGCCCAGCATTCCAGCGATGAGCACGGCGGGGAACGTCTGAATGCCCGTGTTGAGCCGCGTCACCGCGTCGTTGTAGGCTTGGCGCGAGAAAGCGATGCGATCTTCGGTGCCGGTCAGCTCGCCTTGCAGTGAGACGAAGTTCGTATTCGCCTTGAGGTCGGGATAAGCCTCGGAGACGACGAGCAGGCGGGCGATCGAGGAACTGAGTTCGCCTTCAGCCTTGATTTGGTCCGCAGGTGTTGTGGCACTGGTGGCGCGGGCGCGGGCGGCGATGACTCGTTCGAGCGTCTCGGACTCGTGTTTCGCGTAGCCCTTGACCGTGTTGACAAGGTTCGGGATGAGGTCGTGGCGGCGCTTGAGTTGGACATCGATCTGCGCCCAGGCGTTCTTCACGCCCTGCCGCAGGCCGACGAGGCCGTTGTAAATCCCCACGCCCCACAGGGCCGCAAGAATGACGATGCCAACCACCACGGCGAGGAAGATGAGAATCGCAGCAATCATGGGCGCGACTCTAACAGCGGTCGGTGCTTTGGCAATGACGGGTCGGCTATAAGGGCCCGCGGCGTTTGTAGGCGAAACTCAACGGGGTTTGGTCGCCACGTTGATGCTCATCATGCCACCGAGGAAATTGACGACGTGGGCGTCAGTCGCGCCGAGGGCTCGCAGCTTTTCGTCCACGCCACGCTGGGCCGGGTAATGGTGTAACGATTCGAGGATGTAAGCGTAAGCTTCCGCGTTCCGGCTGAACACGAGGCCAAACACCGGCACCGCGCAGCGCAGATACGTGAAGTAGCACCAGCGCCAGACCGCGCTGTTCGGCTTGCCAAAATCCAGCACCAGCACGCGGCCGCCGGGCTTGAGAACGCGCCAGATCTCGCGCAACCCGTCCTCCACACTGGCCAGGTTCCGCAGCCCGTAGCTGATCGTGACGAGGTCAAAGTGCGCCTCGGGAAACGGCATCTGCAGCGCATCGCCCTGCAAAAAACGCGGTCCGATCGCCTCGCCGGCTTTGGATTTTGGATTTTGGATTTTGGACTTCCTCGCCTCCGCCACCGCCAGCATCGGCGAGCTGAAATCCATCCCCGTCGTCTGCGCGCCCGCCGCCGCGAGCGCAAACGCCACGTCGCCCGTGCCACAGCACAGGTCCAGCGCGGTGTCGCCCGGCTTCACCGCCGCGAGCTGAAGGAGTCGCCGTTTCCACCAGCGATGCAGGCCGAGGCTCTGCACGTCGTTGATGAGATCGTAACGCGGCGCGATGGCGGCGAAGAGGTCGTTGACCCGTGCCGCGCGTTGCTCGCCCGCTTCGTAAAACCGGTTGCCCATCCGCCGGAAGCGTAACGGTCGGCTCGGGGCCAGCGCAACTCACCTTCTGACTCAGCGATTCATGCTCGATGAAGGAGCCTAGCGAAATCGCGAAGTTGATTCGCGGCTTTCCTAAGTTTCCTTCACTTGACTCTGCGACGGGGTGGAAGTTTTCTATTGCCTGCCCTTCTTCGGCCAGTATGCTGCGCGGCTCAGTTCGTTACTACCGAAGACATGAATCCAGACCTCGTCCGCAAAGCCATTGAAAAAGTAGGCAACCCCAACGTGTTGACCAATCTCGTGTCGCGCCGGGTTCGCCAGCTCAACTCCGGCAATCGTCCGCTGCTCGTCGTGCCGCCCACCATGGGAGCGGCAGACGTCGCGTTGACCGAGCTGGTCGAGGGCAAGATGAACTGGACCTCTCCTGCCACCCCCGAGGAGGCGGAACCGGCCCCCAAGAAGAAGCGCAAGCACTGAGCGGCCTTCGTTTTTCTTTCGCCCCGGCCAGAAGGTTCCGCCTTCTGGCTGGTTTTGTTTATGGCCGACATCGTCACTAATTCCAAGGCACGCCGGGATTACCATGTGCTGGAGACCTTTGAGGCCGGGCTGGTCCTGCGTGGCACCGAGGTGAAGGCCATCCGGGCCGGCCACGTGCAGATCAACGACGCCTTTGCGCGCGTGGAACGCGACGAAGTTTGGCTGCACAACGCGCACATCGACGAATACACACACGGCAACCGCGAGAATCACGCGCCCAAGGCACCGCGCAAGCTGCTGCTCAACCGGTCGGAAATCCGCAAGCTGCACGAGCTGTGCGTCGTGAAAGGCAATTCGATCTTCCCGCTCTCGTTTTACTGGAAGAACGACCGCGTGAAGGTTGCGCTCGGCGTGGGGAAGGGCAAAGTCCAATACGACAAGCGGCAGGACATCAAACGCCGCGAAGCCGACCGGGAAATGAAGCGGGAGGCGGCGTTCCGGCTCAAGGGGCGTTAGACAAAGCAAAATGGCGTCCTTCGGGACGCCATTCGCAGAAAACCGACGGCCGGCTTCCGGCCGGAAACTCAGTCAGCCTTTGCGGCGACCTTTTTCCAAGTCCGCTTGAGCGGCTTGACGACGAGGCCCTGCTTGATCGCGGAGGCCGTCACCCGGATGTAGCGCACTTCGCCGTTCACCACGGCCTTGACGCGTTGGAGATTGGGGAAGAAACGCCGCTTGGTGATCGCGGTGACGTGCGTGCCGATGCCGCCCTCGCGCTTCGCTTTACCACTGCGCCAGATGTGGCTGCCCTTGATGGGGCGCTTGCCGGTGAGTTCACAAATGCGTGCCATAAAAATCTAGTTTCCAGTTACAGGAGCGAGTAGTTAGCCAGCATCGCAGGTCCGGTGCAAGCACGATTTCACTCTCCAAGGGTCCGCTACTTGGAGCGGTGCATCTTGAAGCTGCTTGCGTGCGCTTTGGCCGGCTCGGGATTCCATTCGGGCAGGCTGGTTTTGGGTGTGGCCGCCGGGGCTGACAGGGAAAGCTGTTCCACTTGGTGCATCATGGCGGAGAGGTTGACGTTGGCCTTGGAGAGTTCGAATTGCGCTTTTTTCAACTCGGTCTCCAAGCTGCGCAAACGGGTTTGAAAGGCGTAGAGCATGAAGATGCCCAGAAAGAGGATCGCGGCCGATATGATCGCGCTGATGATGGCGATCCACTTTAAGTCGCCGCCGTCGCCGTTGGCCGCCGACACGGGGGCGGGATTGACTGACCGGGTGGGTGGCTCCCCGGGCTCCCGCGTGCGCGGTGGTTCGGTGAACAGGCTGGCTGGGTCGGCTTCCTTCGTGGTCGGTGGCAGGTCGAACATGCTGCGGGTGGGCGGCGTGGGCGGTGCGGGCTTGGTCGCATTCGTTTCACTGAAGGGCGGCAGGCCAACGTCGGCCGCCTTGGCCGTTGTCGGCGGAGCCGACGCGGGATGTTTCTCCGGTTCACCGCCCACGGCGGGCAGCGTCGGCAGTCCCGGCAACGGATCGCGCGCCGCGGCCGGAGTGGACAGGTTCGAGGGCGCGGCGGTCGGCTGAGTAAAAGGCAAATTGCTCAGGTCCGGCTTGGTGGCCGCAGGGGTGTTAAAACCGGCGGTTTCGCGGGGCGCGGGGAGCGAAGGGACCACCGGGTTTGCGGTTGCATTTGGTGTGAAAGCGCGTCCGCCGGGCGGTGGCGCAAGCACGGCAGGCTTCTCTGAAGTTGCCGTGGTGGCGCTGGCGTTGGTGCGCGACTGGGCCAAGTATTGCATGGCTGCCTGATGGCCTTGCGCGGCGGCCTTCTCAATCCACTCGCGGCCTTCGCTGAGGTTGCGGTCAATGCCGGTTCCCTCCAGCAACATCGTGCCCAGGTAAAACTGCGCCTCCGCCAAGCCTTGGATGGCCGCCTTGCGATACCACTTCGCCGCCACGTCGAACTCCTGCGGCACGCCTTGGCCTTCCTGGCACAAACGTCCGAGGTAGAACTGCGCCGTGGCCACATCTTGGTAAGCAGCCTTGCGCAACCAGTTGGCCGCCTCGGCGCGATCGCGCTCCACGCCACTGCCGCTGATATACGCCAGGCCTAGCCGGGACTGCGATTGCGCGTCCCCCTGTAACGCCGCGCGTCGGAACCACTCACAGGCGATCTTCAGGTCCTTTTTGGCCACGCCCTCGCCCTTCGAGTAACAGATCGCCAGATTATATTGCGCGTCGGGCAATCCCTGCGCGGCGGCCAGCTCATACCACTTCACGGCCTCACGTAGATCGGCCGGCACGCCCTCGCCTTGATCGTATAGTGTGCCCAACACATATTGCGCGACTGGGTCCCGTTGGTCAGCCGCGAGACGCAACCAGCGAACTCCCTCGACCAGGTCCTTCTTCACGCCCTCGCCGCTGAGATACGCATTGGCCACGAGCCTTTGAGCTAGCGCGTCACCTTTGGCCGCTGACTCGCGCAGATCGGCGAAAGACCGGTTGGTGCTCACGGCCGGGGCCACGGCAGCGACCAGAGAATGGTGCAGCACCGCAACCATCAAACACGCGCAGCCAGCCCAGACGAGGAAACGTCGGGCCCAGGACAACGCGAAAGGCTTGCTCATATAAAACATCCGGCTGGCCAGCGCTCAACCAACCCGCAAACACAGGCCAAACGGAGCGCATCGTGCGAGCCGCCCCGAGGGGTTGTCAAGGGCTCTTGCCAGCCGCGTCGCCCGCCAGCTACTTTGCCTCCATGTGTTCCCGCTTCATTTTTGCGTTTGGCCTTTTCACCGCCTCGACCGCACTCGTGTTAGCTGCGCCCCTGCCTGGCACCCAGCCGCTCACGCGCGAGGGGGATTTCTCGGAACAAATGGTCGCCGGCATCCAGAAGTTCCTCCTGCGCGAAACCGAAAACTCCATCGCCGCGCGCGCCCAACTCTGGGCGCGTGACCGCTCCTCGCCCGAAGCCTACGCCAAGTCCGTCGAGCCCAATCGCCAGCACCTCGCCAAAATCCTCGGCGTGGTGGACCCGCGGATTCCGTTCAAGGCGCTCGAATTCATCGCCACCACCCGCGACTCGGCAATCCTCGCCGAGACACCGCAGTTCAAGGTCTTCGCCGTGCGCTGGCCCGTGCTTGATGGCGTGACCGGCGAAGGCTTGCTGCTCGAACCCAAGTCCTCGCCCCGCGCCCAAGTCATTGCGTTGCCCGACGCGGACCAGACGCCCGAGCAGCTCGCGGGCGTCGCGCCCGGCACGTCGGCGAACGCACAGTGGGCGCGCGCGCTCGCGGCGGCGGGCTGCCGCGTGATCATTCCCACGCTCGTTGACCGGCGTGACGAATGGTCCGGCAATCCGCGCATCCGCTTTACCAACCAGCCGCATCGGGAATGGATTTACCGCCAGGCCTTCATGATGGGCCGCACCGTCATCGGCTACGAAGTGCAGAAAATCCTCGCGCTCGCCGACACGCTCACGACCGAGAATTCGCCCTTGCTCATCGCCGGACACGGCGAAGGCGGCCTGCTCGCTCTCCACGCTGCCGCGCTCGATACCCGCATCTCCGCCGCGCTCGTCAGCGGCTACTTCGACTCACGGCAGGCGCTGTGGAAGGAGCCCATTTACCGCAACGTCTTCGGCTTGCTCCGTGAATTCGGCGACGCTGAGCTAGCCAGCCTCATCCATCCGCGCCCGCTCATCGTCGAGCACAGCCCGATCCCGACGCTCAGCGGCCCGCCCGTCGCGCGCCCCGGTCGTTCCGGCGGCGCGGCTCCGGGCAAATGGACCACGCCTGACTTCGCCTCGGTCGAAGCGGAAGTCGCGCGCGCCGGCAAACTAACCGGCAAGGCCCCGCTCTTCCTCCACGGCGCGGAAGGTTCCACCACCGGCCCCGGCTCCCTCACCGCGCTCGAAGAGCTTCTCGCCGCCGTCGGCTTAAAGGTCCGCGTGGACTCGCCGCCGGACTCACTGCTCGGCGACGCGCGCAAAGATTTCTCCGTGGACGACCGCCAGCGCCGCACCGTCAAGCAGCTCGAAAACTTCACGCAAAATCTCCTCCGCGTCGCCACCTACGACCGCGACGAATCCTTCTGGGCCAAGGCCAAAGCGCCCAATGCCGCCGCGTGGGACACCGCGCGCAAACCGTGGCAGAATAGCTTTTGGAACGAGGTCAACGGCAAGCTCCCCGCCGCCAGCCTGCCAACGAACGCGCGCTCCAAGGAAATCATCAACACCGACAAGCTCACCGGCTACGACGTGACGCTCGATGTCTGGCCCGACGTGTTTGCGTGGGGAATTCTGCTGCTGCCCAAGGACCTCAAGCCCGGCGAGCGCCGGCCCGTCGTCGTCTGCCAGCACGGCCTCGAAGGCGTGCCGATGGACACCGTGACCACCGATGACAAATCCCGCGCATGGCAGAGCTACAAGGGCTTCGCCACGCGGCTCGCCGAGCGCGGCTTCATCGTCTTCGCGCCACACAACCCGTATCGCGGCAAGGACGAGTTCAGGAACATCCAGCGCCTCGCCAACCCGCTCGGCAAACATTTGTTCTCCGTCATCTTCGCCCAGCACGAGCGCATCCTCGAATGGCTCGGCACGCAGCCCTTCGTGGACGCCCGGCGCATCGGCTTCTACGGCCTGAGCTACGGCGGCAAGTCCGCCATGCGCATCCCGGCGGCGCTCGACGGCTACTGCCTGAGCATCTGCTCGGCGGACTTCAACGAATGGGTCTGGAAGAACGCGACCGTGGACTGGCGCGGCAGCTACCTCTACACGCCCGAATACGAAATCTTCGAGTGGAACCTCGGCCACACCTTCAACTACGCCGAGATGGCCGCGCTCATCGCGCCGCGTCCCTTCATGGTCGAGCGCGGGCACGACGACGGCGTGGGGATTGACGAGTGGGTGAACTTCGAGTTCGCGAAGATTCGCCGCTTCTACACCAAGCTCGGCATCGGCGACCGCACGGAGATCGAGCACTTCGACGGCCCGCACACCATCCACGGCCAGGGCACCTTCGACTTCCTTCACAAGCACCTCAACTGGCCGAAGCGGTGAGCAGCGGCTCTAACTTGAAAGGGACCTAACGGATAGAGGTGAGCCACAGCCGGCGAGCCGATCTTTGAAATGGCGTCATTGCGATCAAAGAACCAGACTCACAACGAATCGAAACGGCGTAGGCTGTTGGCTCGACCGAAGTGTTAGCCGGTCATCTTTTCTTTGGGATGCTCCGGACTTTACGCAAAAAACTGTCAGCGGACAGAATTTCTCCGTTGAACTGGATCAACTCGGTCTTAAGGAGACTGATTGACAACTCCTCGAACATCACGGTCTGCAGACTCTGATCCCGGCTGTATCTTGCCGGTGAATCGGTCGGCTTGTATGCGGTGACACCGTGCAATACAAGCGTCACAGAGTGCTGCTCCTCCTTCGTGCTCAAACGATTTGCTGTCATGCAGATCAGCGTAAGATTTGTGATGACCGATTGTTGCTTCACAAGGTCTACTTTGAATGAATCTGCGGTGGTTTGGATAACAGTGAGAGGTCCGACCTGGTTTGTGTCGCAGATAATTAGAATCTTCGGGAGCGGTGCATTGTTGGCCTGTGCAATGGCGCCGACGACCGCCAGAAAATGGACGAGCAGAATCAATAGTCGCATATAGTCGATTGGCCTAAAATTGTTATTGAGCGACACCGCGTGCATGGGCTCGTGCACGGCTGACGTGTGCAAGGGCGGGAGTTAGCATGGGGTTAGGAAAGCGGCTTGGCGCATTGCTGTAAAGGCTTTGAATCGGGCAGGAACCTGAAGCTTCCGCTTCTGCGCACGCGAGGTGCTCTCCCTTCATCGGATGAGGGGAGAGAACCCACGGTCCTACAACTCCCGCGATTCCGTCTCAATTCCCATTAACCCGAACTCCGAAGCCGGGCGGACCTTCCGCCGGCTACGGCTTCGCGGAGTGGGCCAGAAACCAGTCGTAGGTGCTGCGGATGCCGGCTGCCAACGGGATGCGCGCCTGCCAGCCGAGCGCGTGGATGCGGGACACGTCGAGGAGCTTGCGCGGCGTCCCGTCGGGCAAGGCCGTGTCCCAGATGATGTCGCCGGCGTAGCCCACGATCCCGCGGATCAACTCCGCCAGCTCACGGATGGTCACATCCTCGCCCACACCCACGTTGATGAGCTGGTCGGATTCGTAACGCTCCATCAGCGTGGCGCAGGCCGCCGCAAAATCGTCCACATGCAGGAACTCGCGCCGCGGGTTGCCGGTGCCCCACAACTTGACCGCCGGGGCGCGTGACACTTTGGCCTCGTGGAATTTCCGCAGCAGCGCGGGCAGCACGTGGGATTTCTCCAGATCGAAATTGTCGTGCGGCCCGTAAAGGTTCGTGGGCATGGCGCTGATGAAGTTGCGGCCCTGTTGGCGGCGGTAGTAGGCGCAGAGCTTGAGGCCGCAAATCTTGGCCAGCGCGTAGCCTTCGTTGGTCGGCTCGAGCGGGCTGGTGAGCAGGGCGTCCTCCCGCAGCGGTTGCGGGGCGTGCTTGGGATACACGCAGGAGCTGCCGAGGAAGAGCAGTTTTGCCACGCCGAAGTCGGCGGCGGCTTCGATGACGTTGTTTTGGATGCGCAGGTTGTCGAGGAGGAACTCGACCTGTGAGGAAGCGTTGGCCTTGATGCCGCCGACGCGGGCGGCGGCCAGGATGACGTGCGTGGGGCGTTCCTGCTGGAAGAAGGCTCGCACGGCCACGGGATCGCGCAGCTCCAGTTCCGCGTGCGTGCGGGTGAGGATGCGCCAGCCGGGCCGCTGCGCGTAGCACCGCAGCAGTGCGCTGCCGGCCAGGCCACGGTGTCCGGCGATGTAGATGGTTTGGTCAGCCATGCGTGCGCTTCAACTTGGTCAAGCGCGTGCCCTTCTAAGTCCCGATCTGGACCAAGTAAAGCGCATTCCCGGTTGTGTGCGAAGGATTCGGCTTCGGCTGCTCACGGGAGCGACTTTCGCCAAGCCAGCGCTGCGGTCGTCAGCCGGTGCGCCACGGCCGCATTTTCTGCGGCCACGTTCTTCGCCTCATTGGGATCAGTGGTGAGGTGGAATAATTCTGCGCCCGAGCCGTCCGCGTTCACGAGGAGTTTCCAATCGCCGTCGCGCACGGCGACGTTCGGGGATTTCGCGTCGAGCTCGTTTGGATACGGAAACGCGCGGAGCCCGGCCTTGCCTTCCGGCGCGGGCTTGCGGCCGTATTCCCAGAACAACGGGCGCGTGCGTGCGTTCTTCGCGCCCTTGAACACGCCGGACAAATCCTCGCCATCGAACTTTACCCCGGCGGGCGCGGGCACTCCCGTCAACGCGCAGAGGGTCGGGAAGAAATCCACGGCGCTCACAACGGTCGTGGAGTTCACCTGGTCAACGGCGACCACGCCCGGCCAGCGCGCGACCAGTGGTGTGCGTATGCCGCCTTCGTAGAGGTTCCACTTCATGCCGCGCAAGCCGCCGGCGCGCGTGCGGTTGAGCGAGGGCTCCGGACCGTTGTCACCGGAGAGCAGCACGAGCGTGTTGGTCTCGGCACCCAGCTTGCGCAGGCCATCAAGCAACCGGCCGACTTGCCGGTCCGTCTCCATCAACACGTCGCGATACCGGTCCGGCAAGCCCCGCTCGTCCTTGCCTTCCCTCGGGCGATACGGTGTGTGGATGTCATCAAACCAAAGGTTCACGAACCACGGCTGCGCGCCGCATTTTTTTGCGAAGGCCAGCGTCTCGTCCACCATCCAGCGCGTGCGATCGTGCCGCGCGACTTGTTGCGGTTCGCGGTTGGTGCCCCACGGCGTGTTCTTGAGGCCGAGCGGCGCGGCGGGCTCGGGACTTTCGTAAGTGCCCAGTCCAACATCGTAGCCGTAGGCCGCAAACTTCGGTGCGTCCGCCACACCGCGCCCACCGCCGAGGTGCCATTTTCCAATGTGAGCAGTCGCATAACCGGCCTGCTGGAAGGCACGCTGCAGCGAGGGAGCCTTCGCGTCGAGGAAGTCGTTCTCCGCTGTTTTCGGTGGCAGGCACGGTAGTCGGCGGGCATGACGGCTGAGAAACTGTTCCAAGAGTGGTTGGGGTTGGGTTTGAACTGGGAGGTGGTGGCGAGCCGGTTCGAGCGGGAGAGTGGGATTGTGTCGCTGGAGATCCGCGAGACCGCACGACTGAGGGAGTCGGTCCGCTGCCTGCACGACACCGGCCAGGTCTTTTGCTATGACCACACCGAGTCGCCCACCTGGCGGCATCTCAACGTCTTCCAACATCGCTGTGCGATCACCTGCCGCCTGCCCCGCGGCAAGTGTCGGCAGTGCGGCCATGCCTTTCGGGTGCGGCCGCCCTGGGAAGGGTTGAGCACGCACTTCCCCAAGGAGTTCGAAGCCTTCGCACTCCTGCTCATGCACGCGATGCCCATGAGCCAGGTGGCCGGGCTGGTGGGCGAGACGGATACCCGGCTATGGCGGATGCTCTTCGCCACGGAGGGCAAGAACCATGGCGTGTGGCTCAAGTTCATTAGGGCCCTCGAAACCCACAATGGCCATCGGCATGCGGTAAGGCAGGTGAACATGGACATGAGCCCGGCGTATCACAAGGGGGTGAAGGAAACCTGCCGCAACGCGCAGTTGGTGTTCGACAAGTTCCACGTCGTGATGAACGTCAACCCGGCGGTGGACCAAGTGCGGCGGGTCGAGGTGTGCCTGGGTGCGCCGGGGGCGGGCGGTGCTCCACCAGAGCCAGTGGCTGTGGCGCAAGAACCCGGAGCACCTGACGGAGCAGGAGACGGCCCGGATGGCAGGCCTGGAGGCGAAAAGTCTGCGCACCGCCAAGGCGTATCAGATGCGGCTGGTGTTGCAGGACATTTACCGCAGCCCCACAGCGGGCATAGTGCGGCACCGCTTCCGCGTGTGGTGCCGGTGGGTGCGTTTGGCGGCCCGCAAGGTGCCTAAGCACCTGCTGCGCGCCATGGTTGAAGGTGGCGGACCTTGGTGGAGCGGCATCTGGAGGGGATAGTGGCGCACTGGAAGTGGGGCCTGAGCAACGCCTTCATGGAGGGGCTGAACACCGGTCTTCAACGCCACCAAATGCAAGGCTCGTGGCTACCGCCCCACCACCCACCTCATTGCCAGGCTCTACTTCACCGCCGGCAAACTTCGTCTGCCTCAGTTCTGTTTCCACTGAAAACAGCCGAGAAACCGTGAATTCGACATAAGTATTTATGGTTCCAACGTCAGAACGAACCCGACCGGCGCTCGGATGGGTCCGACCAAGAACAGGATTGATGCGACCGGAAAGGGGTTCGAGGCCACCGCTCCAAGGCTCGCTCCGACCGGGGCTCGGATGGACCGACCGGGCCAAGGCGGAGTGCGACCGGGACCGGGCTTGCTCCGGCCGGAGCGAAGACGGCGGCGCGTCCGTTAGTTGCGCGGTTGGCCGGGCGCTTCCCAGCCACCACCGGCGGCCTTGATCAGGGCGACGTTGGCGAGGAGTGCTTCGGCGCTCAGGCGGACCCCGGTGCGCTCCAGCGCCAGTGCGGCGTTTTGCGCGGCGGCGACTTCGAGATACGTCACCAGGCCGGCTTGGTAGCGGTGGTTCGCGATTTCGAGCGTGCGACGCGCGGCGGTGAGCGCGGCTTGCACGGAGCCCAGTTGCGCGGCGAGCTGGCGTTGCGCGGCGAGTTGATCTTCCACTTCCTGAAACGCCGTCAGCACGGTTTGTCGGTAGGCGGCGACGGTCGCGTCGTAGTTCGCCAGCGCAGCGGCGCGCGCGCCGCGCAGTCGGCTCAACGGAAACAGCGGCACTTCCACGTTCGGCCCGATGGCCCACAAGCGGCTCGGCCAGTCGAACAACGAACCCAGGTTGACCGACTGCAATCCCGCCGTGCCCACCAGCGAAACGCGCGGATAAAACGCCGTTTGCGCCACGCCGAGGTCAGCGTTGGCCGCGGCCATGCGGCGCTCGGCGGCGGCGATGTCGGGCCGGCGTTCGAGCAGTTCGCTCGGCACGACCGCCGGAACGGGGCGCGGGGCGAAGGCAAGTTCTTTCGCTGCGGAAACGCTGAAACCCGTCGCGGGCAGGCCGCAGAGCGTCGCGAGGGCGTGGCGCAGCTTGGCGCGCTGCAACTCGATGGCCGGCAACTCGGCCTCGGCACTCTTGAGCTGGGCCTGCGCCTGCGCGACGTCGAGGTCGGTGGCGATGCCGCCCTGGCGGCGGTTCGCGGTGAGTTCGAGCGAGCGGCGATACGTCGTGAGCGTCTGCTCCAGCAGCGCGTGCTCCCCGTCGAGCGAACGCAGCGTGAAGTAATCCGTCGCGATCTCGGCCAGCACCGCGAGGCGCGCGGACTCAAGGTCATCGGCGGCGGCGGCGAGCCGCGCCTGCGCGCCCTCAACCTGCTTGCGCACGCGGCCCCAGAGATCGAGTTCCCAGCTCGAATTGAGGGTGAGGTTGAACGTGCTGTAGTTGAACGCCGCCGGCACGCCGTTGCGCTCGAAGGCGTTGGCGCTCGTGCGCTGGCGGTTCGCCGAGGGGTTGGCAGTGACGTGCGGATACAGGTCGGCGCGCGACACGTCGAGCACCGCACGGGCCTGACGGAAGCGCGCGTAGGCGACGGCCAGCGATTGATTGTTCGTCGTCGCGAGGGCTTGCAGACGGTTCAGCTCGGCGTCGTTGAACCTCGTCCACCACGCATCGCGCGGCTGATGCGCGCCGGGCTCGGCGGGCTTCCACGCGCCGGCGTTGGTCACGGTGCGTGTCTCGGCGAAGGTTGCTGGCATCGCGGCCAGACCGAGCGGAGCGGGACGCTGGTAATCCGACGTAACGGCGCAGCCAGCGCCGCCGAGCGCGGCCACGAGGACAACGAGATGGAAACGGTGAGGGGTCACTTCGTCTCGACAGCGACGGGTTCGAGCACGCGCACGGTCGCGCCGGCGACGAGCGAATCGGCGGGGTTGAGAATCACGCGGTCGCTCTCCGTGATGCCGGCGGCGATTTCCACCACCGGCCCGAAGTCGCGGCCGAGCTTCACGCGCCGCAGCTCGACCGTGTTGTCCGCGCGCACGACGCCGACGAGCGTGCCCTCGGCGTGGAAGATCAGCGTGTTCGCGGCGAGCGTGAGCGCGGCGGCGGGTTTATCATCCGGGAAGGTGACCTGCGCGAAGCTGCCGGAGAGGATTTCGCCGCGCGCGTTGTCCACTTCGAGCTCGGTGAGCAGCGTGCGCGAGTCGGCGGCGAGCAGGCCGGCGGTGCGCGCGACCTTCGCGGTGAACGTGCGGCCGGGCAGCTCTTGGATGCGCAGCTCCGCCGCAACGCCCGACACCATGCGCGGCGCGACGCTCTGCGGCACGCGGACGAACACGCGCAGCTTGTGCGTCTCCGCGAGGCGGAAGAGCTCGGTGCCGGTGTCGGCCTTGATCAAATCGCCCACATCCACGCGCCGCGCGGTGATGACGCCGGCAAACGGCGCGAGCACGCGATCGAAGGACTGCAATTCCTCGAGCCGGCGCACGTTCGCGCGGGCCGCCTCGACCGTGGCTAGCTTCAAGGCGAGGTCGGCTTTTTTCTCCGCCGCCTCCTGCTCGCTCACGCTGGCAGTCTTGAGCAGCTCGGCCCAGCGCGCAGCGGTGATCTTCGCAAGGTCGAGCGAGGCCTGCGTCTGGGCCAGTTGCGCGCGAGCCTGGGCGATTTCCTGGTTCAATTCCGGCGTGTCAATTTCCGCGAGCAACTGGCCGGCCTCGACTTTTGCGCCGAGGTCCACGAGCCAGCGTTTCAAGTAACCGCTGGCTCGCGCGTGAATCGGTGCTTCCGTCAGTGGACGAATTTCGGCGGGAATTGAGAGGGTCGGCGGGGCGTTCGCCGGCTTGGCCGAAGCCACCGTGACGGTCGGGATGGCCAGTTCCTTGGTATCGAGCGCGAGCGCGGCGCGTTGCTGTTGGCGCGGCAGCAGGCCGGCGACGAACGCGAGGCCAAAGAGTGCGAGAAACACGACGGCCCAGAGGAACAGGTGCACCTTGGGCGCGGTCGGCACGGGCTTGCCCGACGACGGCGACGGGGCGGC
>RFVF01000070.1 GCA_009922615.1 Pseudomonadota bacterium | reverse complement strand
TGATGGCCGAACAGATTGCTGGATTGAAACAGTGGTCTGTTGGTCGTGCTCGTCCGTCAACCTCCACCCCTGCAACTTCTGAGCGAAAGCTCCGGAAGTTGGGGGTGTGAGGTGGAGAAGGGAAACTGGCTCACGCCCGTTTCCTTTTTTTAGGTATGAGGGGCGGAACATTTGCCGAAGCAATTGCTCCATGACGAACGCGAGGTGGAGGAGAGCTCGGTGTGTCGGAGTAGTTCGACCTGCCAATCCTGCGCTGGGCAAAAGCCAGACGATTCGATAGGTTTCCAACCATGGGCGACGGAAAGTTCTCAACTCGTGCGGCCGTGCTGTGGAGCACCATCCCGAAACAGGCGCGTGAACGAATCCTGGCAAACGTGTTCTGCGTTAAGTGCGGCGACTCGGTGCCCATCATCAACTTCACCGGCGAAGAACGAGATGGGGATGTTTGTCTGAAGGGCCTATGCGCCAAATGCGGGCTTGAAGTGGTCCGTGTGGTCGAAACGTCGGAAACCGATTCGTCGGGAAATTGAACCAAGATGGAGTTCCGCGCCTTCAGATGACCACTCCAATCAACCATGCCTTCATTTCTTTGGCTCTGAGAAGATGGTGGTTGAGAGTTGGATTCGGAATGCCAACTGTTTCGCCTCTCAGTTTAGCGGATGCCTGCAAAGGGAAGTCTTTTAAGTTGCCGTCAGAGCCATTTGCAATATCATGCCATCAGCCCCTACGAGGTCATGCACTTCATTGCAACATTGAGAGCTGGCACCGGGAATGGCCGCTTCTGGAAGACCCGAAGTCACCGAAGCGGAGCGGCTGCTGGGTGTTGTGAAGGGTGCGGGGGGTGTCCATCAATGTCCAGCGCGCCACGCTCGTCCCCCACTTCGTCTTGCGCCTTCACCGGCGGCTCGTTGGCTCGAACAATCGAACAACCATGAAACTAACCAAAGCCCATATCCACGACTTTCGGTGTGTCGAAGACTCCGAACCTTTTTCGCTTGGCCCGGTCACTTGTTTGGTTGGCAAGAACGAGTCAGGAAAAACTTCTCTTCTCCATGCTTTGGAAAAGCTGAACCCGCTCGATGAGGCGCGCAAGAAGCTCGACAAGTATCGCGATTATCCGCGTTTCAAACTGACCGATTACGACGCGTCGTTGCCGCTATCCGAGACTACTTGGCAACTCGACGATTCGGATGTTGCGGCTGTTGAGGAGAAACTTGGAAAGGGTGCTCTGAAGAGGCACTCAGTCGTGGTAACGCTCAAGCACGATGGAGGCAAGACGTGGGAGATCAGTCTAGACCACTCGAAGATTGTAAGGCATCTCGTCTCAGAGGCGGGGTGCGACGCCGCTGAAGTCGAACAGCTCACAGCCTGCGAGGATTCAGATGAACTTGCGCAATCAGCGAGGGCCATTGGAGCCGAGGGGTCCGAACGAGTGAAGACGCTCATCGCAAAGCTTGCAGAAATCCGCGAATCGAAACCGACGCTTGGTGCTTTGGATGTTCTCAGCAAGCGCATGCCCAAGTTCCTTTACTTTTCGCTCTACGACCGGATGAACGGTGCTGTTGCACTGACAGATTTGGCGAATCGGAAGGGGAACAACACTCTCACCGCGAACGACCGCGTGTTTCTTTCCTTCTTGGAGTTTGCCGGTACGAGCATCGAGGACGTTGTTGCCCTCCAGCAGTATGAGCCGCTCAAGGCTAAGGCGGAAGCTGCTGGAATCGGTATCACAAGGCGCATTTTCAAATACTGGAGCCAAAATAAGCACCTAAAAGTTCAATTCGACGTTTCTACGGCTTTGTCGCAAGACGCCCCCCCGTTCAATACCGGCATTATTGTTCGAACGCGGATTTTGAACACGTTGCACGACATGACCGTTGAGTTCGACAACCGGAGTGCAGGGTTCGTCTGGTTCTTTTCCTTCCTTGTATTGTTTTCCCAAGTTTCCAAGAAGCACGGCAATGTTGTGATCCTTCTCGATGAGCCCGGCTTGAACCTCCACGGGAAGGCGCAGGCAGACTTGCTTCGTTTCATTCAGGAGGAATTGGAACCCAGGCATCAAGTCATCTATACGACTCATTCTCCATTCATGGTGCCTCCCAGAAGATTGGAGTGCGTGAGGACCGTCGAGGATGTCGTGATTGAGGAACCAGACGGGCAAAAGCGCGTTTTGGGCACCAAGGTCGGGGACGAAGTCCTCAGCATTGATCCTGACACCGTGTTCCCGATTCAAGGTGCCCTCGGTTACGACATCAGCCAGTCACTGTTCGTCGGCGCTGACAACCTGCTCGTTGAGGGACCCTCGGACCTCCTGTATCTTCAGGCCTTTAGTGCAGAGCTGCAACGCCGGAATCGGACCCCGCTTGATCGGAAGTGGACAATCTGTCCGTCGGGTGGCATCGACAAAGTCGGTGCCTTTCTCAGCTTGTTTGCTGGGAATAAGTTGCATGTCGCAGTCCTGACGGATTACGCCGCCGGTCAAAAATCGAAAGTCGATCAATTAAAGGCGTCAAAGCTTCTCAAGACCGGGCACGTCCTCCTTGCCACTACCTTTGCGGGAACGACCGAAGCGGATGTTGAAGACTTGATCGGCGACGAAGTTTTCCTCGATCTTGTAAACAAGGCTTTGGATATCGATGGCAAGAAACCAATCTCGGCGGCTGATTTGACGGCCACGGGTGAGAAGAGCGTGCGCATCGTGAAACGGGTGGAGGCTGCGGCAAGATTGCGTCCAGAACTCCCGGAATTCGACCATTACTTCCCTTCGTGGTGGTTGATTCAGAATCCCAATTTTCTCGAAAAGGATTCAACCGCACTAATCTTGGCATTGGATCGTTTTGAAGCCCTTTTCAAAGCCGTGAATTCGCTGTTGTGATGATTGCTCGGAATTTGCAACGCAGATGAGCAACGCCTACCTCCCCCGTTCAAAAACTTTGGAACTACTGCAAGACCTAACCCAAGAGCATCGTGCTTGCGCGCGGTCCGATCCAAAGTCGCCCCGCATGTGAAGGACCCCTCAGCTACGAATACGACTTCGGCGACTCATGGGAACACAAGATCCCGGTCGAGAAGTTGCCGACGCCGAGGCCTTCGATGTGGCGAAGATCAATCTCTGGCCGCAAGAATTGAAGTGGCCGCGTGTGACCGAGGCGCAGCTTCGCAAGGTGCTGATGGGGCGAGATGGCAATTGAGAGGCTTCGCATGGTGCTAACAGAAACTCGTCACAGCTTGGATTTGAGGAGCTGGTTTGTTGGTGTCGCTGAAGGGGAGGACATTCGGCTCGTTTCTGACCCTGCCGATGTGGGTGCGGAACCCGGTGCCGGGTTCACCGGCTGAACAGTGTTTGGCAGCGACTGGGTCCGCTCCGGACTGTCTACAGCTGAAGGCGCGGTGGTGGTTGGACTCGGCCGTATGCTGTTCAGCAGCGTGGAAGCACTTGGCGCTCTGAAAAATGAAACAGCCCAGGCGACGAAACCCAAAATCACAATTCCAATGATTGTCTGCCGCATGGACTTTAGGAGAATTCGGACTCTCCCCTCTTGCTCGTCCAGGTTCTTAAGGCGGGTTTCAAACTCCTCCTTGCGCCGCGTATGCTTCTGTTCGAAGTCAGACTTTGTGGCATCGATCGCTTTTCTCGTGGCATCGAGGGTGTGCGACTGGTTTTCCAGAAGCTTGAGTGCGATGACCCCAAGCAGCAGGACGGCGACGGCGAGCAGGAAGTTCTTGAGCGGATTAGCCAGATCGTATTTGTCGCCGAGCAGAATGGTCGCAATCGGAACGGCGAGAATTGACGCCTGCACGCCTGCCAAGATGCCATTGAGATCGGCAACGAACTTCAGGCGCTTTTCTTCAAAGGACTTTTCCAGCTCGCCGAACGTGTTTCCCACCCACAGTTGGTAGTCTCGGGTGTAGGACTCAAAAATGGTTTCGAAGTTGCGGAGGAAAAGCTCGAACCGGCCCTCTGGAGGATGGGCCTTGAGGTATTCGCGCAGGCTTTTACGAAACAGCACGAGGCGTTGGTCGCGATCCCCGGGGTCTTTGTCGTGGCGCTTTTCGAATTGGCTTTCGAGTTCTGCCAGGTGCGGCAGGGGTGGGATTTCGCCCGATGAATATTTTAGCGGAATCTCGATTTTCTCCGGCGTGAGAAAGACGGCTTTTCCGGAATCTTCAGAATCGGCGGTCATCCGCAAAAGCTTCCGTGCGCGAAGCATCTGACGATAAGCAACAATGGCAGGATGATGGGCGTTTCCCTCGTTTGAGCCTTGAACAACCTCGCCGATGCCATGAACGTAATACGCAGACGGCTCTTCCGCAGTGTAGGCAACAAGGTCAGCGGTGTCCTCAAAGTAGTAGAGCGAACGGGGATTGAGAGCAACAAGGATGAGATGACCTTGTGCGTCTGGAAGGTAGGCGACGCTACGCCCGTCCTTCAGGCTCGCCTCAATGTAGCCGCCATCCTGAAGGCGGATTAAGACGCCCAGATTTTCAGCGGTGACCAAAAGCCGCCCCGTAAGGAGGCGGGACTTGCGCTGGAATTCGCACTGTTCCAGTGCGTTCCGAATGGTCTGGAACTCCGTCAGCATGGTCACTGCGCCGAGCGGCTAGGTCTTGGCGGATTTGATTTGCTCAATCAGCTCGAATTCGAGGTGCTTGATTGTGAGGGTCTTCGCCGCTTCATCGAGCTCCAGGCGGTGATTGGTGCCTGGTTGGCCTACCATCTCCGCCTTGAACTGCAAAACCAGCCCGTCTGGACTCTTGAATCTGATGACCTTCCAGCGTTTGAAAACCTGGTTGTCGGGCTTGATGAAGGCACTTACTCCACGACTGGCTGCGTAACTGGCAAATGCGTTTGGTCGGACAGGATCCACCATGGCTGAAATTGACGAGAGATCGAGTTCGTCGTGCTGGTCCGTCACCGTTTGGGCATACCGGCGGATTTGAATCCTTACGCCGTCGAGCTGGGTGCTGTCGAAAGCGTTGTCCCGGGCGTAATCTTCGAGGGCATCAATGAGGCCAGCGCTATCCTTGGAGGGATTGCGGAATGCGTCTGGCCCAATGAATTCTTGGAAATAGTGCGACATCTCCTTGCGAAATCCAGCGTAAGCCACGGGCTTGCTGCCGAATGTGCCGTTAGCCGGCCCGGTGACGAGCGCGGCCTTGTCGATGTGCTTCAATTCCAAGTGCGTCACCTCTTCGAACTCCAAATTCTCGGTAATGGAAAGCCCGTCCTGAGGATGAAGCATCACAACAAGCAGCTTGGAAACACTGTCGACCTCGAACGCAGCGAAAATGACGAAACCACCGGTCGCCAGCTGCTTGGGCTTCATGCAGTTGGCCAGTCGGTGGGTGGAATCCTTGGTGAACTGAAGCAGGCTGATTGAGCCGGCGAAGTATTTCAGGCACCAATCCGAGAATGGATAGTTCGCCGTATCCAGGTTGAAATCCGCGAACACGCTGGAAGGTTTGTCCTCGTTTGCTTGAAAAATCTCGACAGCAAGCGAAGTGAACTTAAGCACGCGCGGATCGTTCGCTTTTAGCGGTTTCCTGCGAAGATGCACCACCGGGTCGTGGTGTGGCTTCTTGTCGATTCTGTGGATGATAAACTCCTTGATGTTCATGGTTTTCCGGGCCTTTCCAAGCGAGATGCGTCAGGGAACTCCCTGATTGTAGCTCTCGGCATGGCTTGTTGGGCGTAAAAGTAGTCACGGCATGCGTTTCATGGCAACCGCTAATTCGACCACTGGCGGCATCGAGCGGCGATCGGCCTTGCAGGGAAGGGAAAACGGCATTGATTGTGTTACGAAAGCCGGACGCATCTCAGTCATCTGGGCTACGAGCATGGTGCTTGCGGTGGGACAATCACGGTCCGAGCGAGATGGGAGGTCGTGATTTTGTTCACACGCCGTTCTCCCAGTATTCTCCACAACCCGGACTTGTGGTCGGCGTAGGCGATTTGGACAGAACCGCCGGTATTCTCTAGTTTCATCACCCGCTCAACGGCTTCGGGCACGCCGCGTTGGCTTCGACAGCGGGGAGTTGCCAAGTGAACGAGGTGGCAATGCGGCACCTTGCTCTGCCGCAGCTTCTCCCAGTCACTCATCAAGTGGTCAACGCTGTAATTCAGTCCGATTTCGATGGCGGCAAGAAGAGGCAATCGACCGTAGCGGAAGTCATCAATCTCATAATCCCCCAGTGCCGGCTGCAACACCGCCAGATCAAAATTGCCGCGGCGCTTGCGATGCCCATGCGACTGCGGCTCCGGCCATTCTTTGTGGACCGGCTGAGTCGTGAAGGCTGCTGTCACGACCGTCTTGGGAATGTCGGGAGCAGCTCGCATCAATCCGTAGAGTTCACAGTGCAACGAATGCTCGACGCGATGCAGCCACGGGTTGGCGAGAAAATCATCGACCAGACGATTGATGGCATTCTCGACCGCACGAATGATTTTGGCGCTCACATATGCAGAATGCAGTGAAGGATTTAGTGGAGGACGAACTCGGCAAATCTGCTCTCAGCCAGCCGGATTGCCTGGGCGGCGGTGACGATGTGCGGGGAGTTGGGACAATAGGCAACTTCGAGCGAGACTAACGATTTACAGGCCTGTTCCTCGAACGAATGCACGTTTTCAAGATTCCAATCCTCCTCGCCGATGGAGATGAAGACACGCGGCATCTTGTGGCCGATGCCGGTCAGATTCGGCAACGCGATGGGGCTGTGCAGCCCCACTCCCCGCCACTTCGCTGGGTGCTTTTCAACCAGTATGGCGAGAACCATCGTTTCTGCGCTGAACCCGCTCAGGAATATCCGGCCGGGATCGATGTTGGTGTTTTTCAGCAGCTTCTCATGGACCGCCAGCATGGCGTCGGCCGCGCGTTGCACCTCCTTGGGGTTGTTGATGAGGTCGCCTCGGCTCACCGCGACGTAGTAAACACCGAGATTGGCCAGCAACTGAGGCTGTAGCTTCCATACGTTGTCCATCGGACCACCGATCACGGCAGGGTAACGTCGGCCGGGCTTGAAGTCCTTGGGTGGAATGATCCGGTAATAAACCGTCATCCCGGCCTCGGTCTTGAATGATTCCCGGATGGGCTCCAAGATCGCAGCTTTGGCAAAGGGTCGCTCGGTGCCGAGGATTACGCAACGAAGGCTGTGCTGTGCAAGGTCGTATTCCCAGATCGCGAATGGTTCAGCACCCGGTGAGGCAACGGCATACACCTTGTCTCCCTTGGGCGTTACCGCCAAGCTGCGGACCGACCCCGCTGTGAAAAGATTGGTTTCTCCGGCGCGGTCCTTGGGGCGAATTCTTAGGAAGGTTACTCCGTTGCTGATGGCGAGGCAGGCTTCGCCGCTGCCTCGTTGGATCCACTGCCCGTAATACGCCTGCTCCCCGGCATTGCTCAACTCTACGGGGCCTTTGCTTCCGTCGGCACCTGACGCCAGCCGCCAGAGACGATAGTTTTTTGCCGTGTCCGCATACGAAAAGAGCATCTCGCCCTGTTCGTTGGGAGCCGTCAGCCAACTGGTCGAGCCGTTGGTCAAAGTGAGAACCGGTCGCAACTGGCGGGTAAGCAGGTCCATGACCGAGATTCCAGCCTGGTCGGCGAGCAGCAACGTGGTGCTGGAATGCCGTGCGATGGCGTTCAAACCCGGCTCTCCTTCTCGCCGCTTCAGTTCCATCACCCGACCGCCTCGCTCGGTCCCGGGTAGCAGTTCGGCGATGTAGAGCGTCCTTGCCTTGTTGAGGAACGCGAATGCGGTGGGCGACATCCAGACCACCTGTTCGATTGAACCGCGAACTTCGGGAGCCGGACGAATCGAACCATCCTTTCGGTCAAAAAGCATCAGCCAGTCGTCATATTTGCCGCCATCCACCGGCTGTTTGAAGAGCAGGTAGCGGTCATCCGGCGACCAGCTAAAAAGCCGAAACGCACTGCCGCCCCGGTCGAGCGCACGCGTTTGAAAAAACAGCTCCTCTTTCCCGGTGGCCAGATCCACTTTGTAGATGCCCAGCCCGCGTGGAAGATTCCGGATGTAGTGCAGCTCGGTTCCTGCGTTGTTGACCACCGGGGCTCGCCGAAACTCCTTCACCTGCAGCATCTCGTCGAGAACGGCCAGCCGATGGGATTTGGTCACGAACGCCCGCAAATAGTTCCGATTGCCGATCAGCAGCGTCGCCACCACCACCGTCAGCGCCACGGCCGGCCAGAAGCTTCTTTGCGAGGATCGCTGAGAAGGCGTGGAAGGAGCGGAACGCGGAACCGGAGCAGCGAGGGGCTTGGTGGTCGGTGTATCGGGACCAAATTCAATGGTAGGCAGTTCTGTTCCGCAGCTGGGACATTTGGCCCCCCCGACTAGCTTCGCTGCATCAAGAAGCACCCGTTGAGCGCACTCGGGATTCGAACAGGTGACTTTGACTTCCACGAATCGTTCCTCAGTTGGCTTTGCTCGCAGCCGCCAGATTCTTTGGCGGGTGAAACAGATGGTAGTAGCTGCCCACTGCGAGGTAAATCAGCAGCAGCTGGTAGCCCCAGAACACGAGCCGGGGCCGGGAAAACAAAGCGCTCGCGGCAATCTGCAAGCAACTGGCCGGATGTTCAGATGTTGCGAACCACAGGCCGACCTGATATGCGAGCAGGCTGCTCGAAACCCAACCTATGACCAACAGGGAAACCTGGGATGATCGCCGCCAAAGAACCAATAGGACGGCCACAACCAGAACTGCCACAAGCATCAGCATGACCGTCTTCTGCCGGAGCGACAGGAGCGGCTCAACCTTCTGTAATAGGTGCAGGTTCCCTAGGCTTGCAACCAGCAGCACGACTGCCCCAGCCATCAGCACGGCGACGGCAGAGCGGAGAAAGAACGGTCGCTGCATGGCCTGGGTAAATAATCAGTCCTTGGCCCGGATGGTCCACATACCCAGGTGCTTGCGGGGATTGTCCCCTGCTTCGCCCGTCGCGCCAACGGTCTGATCCGGCGACAGGAACTCGACGTGGCCATCCACCATCAGATAATTGAACTTGCCTTGGTGATAGTTCTTCAACGGGAGCAGGGCGGTGTCCAGATGGTCTGCGGCGCAGTTGATGGTCGAGCCCTGCCCGTTCGCCACAATGTTGTTGGTCTTGGCCTGTTCAGCAAGCAGGATGGTTGCCTTGGGTTGCAGGATCATCCCCGTTCGCACGCTGGCCTGCTTGGTTGGTTCTTCCGCGTTGTAGATCAACGAGCTGGGTTGATTGGTGCCCTTGCTGCCAAAGGACCACCACAGCCCAACGCCGGTGGCATTGTCCGGACCCGGCGGCCAGTTCGCCTGCCGCATATCGTGCTGGGGCATCGCATAGGTGCGCCGGCGCAATTTGTATTTGGCAGCCCAGTCGGCGGGTTTCACACGGTCGGCGGGGCAGAGAAGGAGTTCGTTGACCTTTGACTGCGGTGGAGCCGCCACATTCGGATCCGGGGACTTCAACTGGGAACGAACCGCCGGACTGACCAGCGTGTCCCAAGTGCTTTGCGAGCGGGTGTTCTGAACCAAGCTGGCATACGGCAGACGTCCGTCGCTTTCATTGATGTAGAGGAGCATTCCCAAGCTCAACTGGCGGAGGTTTTCCCGGCAGACGGTGGCTTTTGACTTGAGCGACAAACCGCGAAGGTAAGAAACGGACAATCCGCACAGAAACGAAATGATGGCCGTCACCACCACCAGTTCGAGGCGGCTGAAACCCAACCTCGACCTGATGCGGAAAACAGAGGAGGAATGGCCACGTCCACAGCGATCTTGATTATTCAGCGATGCAAACATCCCAAAGTGCGGTTCATCCAGCCTGCCGCCGTGTCGGCATGGGCACCTCGCCTCAACCACGCAGCAAAACACCACCACTGGCTCAAACGGAAACCTGCAAAACGATTGACACTTGATAGGGCAGGTCGGTAGAAAGAATCAAGCGTGAACTGTTCCCAATGAGTCTGCCCTCCAGCGAGTTGCGCCAGCCTTTCCTGCGGTTGAAAGGAAACGGGTTTACGCTGCTGGAACTGCTGGTGGTAGTGGCAGTTGTTGCAGTCTTGGCCGGGCTGTTGCTGCCCGTCTTGGCGAAGGCCAAAGACAAATCGCGGGGTGCCAAATGCTCATCCAATCTGAAGCAGATGGGGAACGCCTTCCTCCTCTATGCGACGGATCACGCTGATCAGCTGACGCCGTTCAACAGTGGCGGGCCGTTCAACAGCCCTGTCGTGCCCCACAGCCTGACCAACTGGTGGTATCAAATCCTCTCTGATGGCAAATATCTTTCGGATGTGCGGCATCAGAACGGCGTTTGGCGCTGCCCGGCAGTGATGGACAAGGACATTCAGAACCCCTTCGGGGTTCCCATGGAGGGCTACGGTCCTTTGGAAAACACCAACGCCCTCACCGGCCTGCCCTCCATCATCAATTATTCATTCGATCACAACGGCGGCCGCTGGGGAAGCGCCCGGCTGACTGATATTCAACGCGCTTCGCAGGTCTGGCTGGTGGGGGATGTGGGCCAGCCGCGTGACCCGAACAGCATTCCCGCTGGTGGCTACAAGACCGAGATTTGCACGTTTGCGCCTAGCACGTTCGGTGGCTGGCCGCAGGTCATTCCCAAGCAGCCCGCCTGCCGTCACAATCTGAAGACCAAAGTCTGCTTCGTGGACGGGCACATTGAGGAGTGGAATTACGGGGAGCTTTCCACCAACAAGAACGACGTGTTTGCCCTCAAACAGCGATAAGGATTCTGTGCCGGACCCTCCCAACCTCTATCACCACGGCATTCTTGCCTACGTAGTTCTTTCCCTCAGCCATCTCACCGCCCAGTTTGTCCTGGCCCAATTGAACTGGTTCAAGCAGCGCGCGGCGGCGGCCAGGCAGAAGGAACGCGTGGACCGGCTGGTTTCCGACGGCACTCTCCCCCCCGTTTCAGTCATCTATCCCATCTACAACGAAACACCGGAGATTTTGGAGAAGGTGTTGCGGCAGGCCGTCACCTGCTTGGAGATTCCGAAACTCGAGCTGATTTTCGTGGATGATGGCTCTCCCAACCTGGCTGAATTGAAGCCAGTGTATGAGAAGTTTTCGGGTGACCGCGTGAAGGTGCTCTACAAGCCGAACGGGGGAAAACGCGACGCCCAATACGCCGGATTCAACGTCGCGCAGGGAGAGTATTTCATCACGGTGGATTCCGACACGCTGATCAATGCGGACGGCATTTGCAGGCTGATTGCGCCCTTGCTGATGGATGAACGTATCGGTGGTGCGACGGGAGAAATCCAACTGGAGAACCGACAGGAAACCTGGTTGACGCGATTGCAATCTCTCCGCTACTGGTTGTCCTTCAATCTGGAGCGCGCCGCCCAGACGTATTCCGGGTGCATGTTGTGCTGCGCCGGGCCATTCTCAGTCTATCGGCGGGAGGTGATCGAGCGGGTGAAGGATGCCTACATCAACCAGCGGTTCCTGGGCGCAAAATGCACCTACGGAGACGATCGGCACCTCACCAACCTGATTATCGGGGCCGGCTACAAGACCATCTTCCAGCAGGGAGCTGTCGCTCACACTTACGCTCCAACAACCCTCAAGGATTACATTGCCCAGCAAACGCGCTGGAACAAGAGCTTTTACCGGGAACTGTTCTGGACACTGGGTATTTTCCGGCAGGTCAGCGTTTACTCGATGTGGGACTTGCTGGTGCAGACAACCCTGTTCGCCGGTTTCATCTGCGCTTCCGGCTTCACGTTGTTCAATCTGTTGAACACGTTCGACTTGAAAGTGGCTGTTTATTACGTGGCGTTGATGGTCTGCATGGCGTCGACCCGGTCGGTGTATGGACTCGTTCGAACCCTGAACCCGGCGTTCATTGGCTTCATCGGCTATGGGCTGCTCCATGTGTTGGTGCTGGTGCCGGTCCGGTTTAAGGCGATCCTCACGCTCACGGATAACCATTGGGGGACGCGCGGACCAAGACGCCTAAACGCCTGGGCCGACTTTGCCAAATGGTTCCTGGCTTACGTCTGCTGCCTCATTGGCCTCGCTGGATTCATTGTGCTGACTACATCGGAAACCCAAGTCATCGCAAATCTACAGACTCCGACTTTCATCTTCACCGGCTCTTGGGCGGAGCTGGTGCGCGGAGCAAGCGCATCCTACTCACGTGCTTTTCTGCCGTGGCTCCTGACGAGCTCTGCCATCATCGGGATCACCCTGCTTCTGAACACCAGAAAAAGGGTTCTGTCGGTGATCCCTGGCCCGATCGAAGACCGTCCAACTTCAACTCCTGTCGAAGCTAATCGCCAACCGGTTCGATGATCGTTTTGAACGTGGTCGCTGTGGCTTCCTTCTCCAAGTAAAACGCCTCGTGAGTTTTTTGAAGAGGGTCGGGAGCCAGACCATGGCTGATCTTGAATGCGCCGGGAACCGAAAAGGTGATCCTCATCTTCTGGTTTCCGAATTGTGTGTCGAACACCGCCCGGTCACGAAACCCAGCCGTGCGCACTTTTGACCAGTAGGAAAAGCTCGGTGGTTTCAGTTGGGAGAACGTCTGATCCACGGCGAAGCCCTCCGGCAACTTCACAGTCCCTTGCACATGTAGCGCCAGTCCGAGCCTTTGTGGCTTTTCCCCGAAGGCGGTTGTTTCGATGCTCACTGAGTCGATCAGGCTGCCACCTTGAACATCGATCTGGCGTTCGGCCGAGGTGCCGGAACGATAGGTTAGTTGTCTGGCCCGGACCACACCCGCTTCATTGAAGGCCAGCAGTTCTCCTCGATCCCACCGCGCTTGTCCAAAGCCGTTGATCAAGGGGACATTGTGCGCGAGGCCGGTCTGGTAGTAGTCTTTGTGGATGGGCTGACCGTAGGAAACGGTTCCCGAGTCGTGGGTGATGTCGGTGTCGCGGTATGTGGCCTCAAAGTTGAGCGCTTCAGCCTGTGCGTGGGAGGCGCTGAGCTGGCCGTAGAGAAAGAAGACCTGCCAGTGCCCACGTCTGAGGAGCGCCATGCGGCTGGCCTCAAGGTTGCGGCTGCGCACTTCGGGGAGGGCTGTCATTCCAGCCGGAGGTGTGGGAGGATCCACTAACGTGTCCCAGTTGAACTGCCGTAAGGCTGTGGCTAAACCCAGCGGCGTAGGAAAGACACGGTAGGCATTGGCCAGTAACGACAGGTTGGGACTCTTGAACGGGCCACCGATGGAGTCACCCGGATTGGGCAGCGTGCCGGTCGGAAAGCGGAGCAGCGCCGGCGCTTGCAGCATATCGGCGACAATCCGCGTCTCCTTCTGCAACTCGCCGCTCCGCCCGGCCAACGCCGCCCGTTCCATGAAGGAGAGCAGGGCTTGGACGGTGTAGTCGTGGTAGGCGAGGGATTGCTCGAACCAGAGATGGTCACCGGTCACCCCTTCCGCAATCTGCCGGCGGATGCCAAAGGGACCGTCCACCGCCTTGCGCCACAGTTCGTTGTTGTCGAAGGCGAGGGCGATTTGCCCCACGGCCGAACGCTGCCAACAAGCGATGTTGTGGATTTGCTGGAAGCTGGTTTCCAGCAAGTCGGCTGCCGGCTTGAACAAACCCTCTTGCCAACGATGCTTGGATGCTTCGGGCAAATCTTTACCCAAGATGTGAATAACGTCAGCGTAAGCGATGAGCAGCACCGCCTCATCGACGCTCTGCGCCATCAAACGGGCCTTGCCGTTGCGGGTCTGTAGGGGCCACTTGGAGTAGTTGGCTGCGTAGAAATCCAGCTGCGAAACCACCCAGTCGCGATACACCATGTCCCCAGTCAGCCGGAACAACCTGGCGGCATCACTCAATCGTTCAGCATGATGCCTTCGGAAGTAGTAAACCCAGGCTTCGCGGAGTGGCCGACTTGCGGCAATCCCCGGTTGCCCTTTGATGAAGTCCTCCGGCGTGCTCCACTTCGGGGACCACGCCAGCGACCGTCCATCCTTGGGGTTAACCAGGTCGCTGCGGACTCCAGCAATCCACTCTACACGATCCCGCCGTGGGCCCCTCCATTCGTCCACTTCCGCCTGTTTGCGCACCAGCCACTTTTGCCACTCAGGATCGCGACGGATTCGTCCCTTGGCTCCATCCCAATCCTCCAGTGGAACCCGGACTTCGGCCATGCTCGCTGGGGACTCCTTTGCCGGAACGAGCGTTGCGACCGAGTTTGTGGAGGGCGCAGATGCCGCCTCACAAACGAAGTACCCCAGACCGGTGAACACGCAAAGGTGAAGCGCACGGATACGGATGGATGCACGCCTCATTTCGGATTCATAGTGTTAAACAGGGAGCTTGCCAGTCACACGGAACTCGTCCAGCTTCAAAGCATCAGCGTGGAACCGCAGTTGACTGCCGCCAAAGTTCAGGTGCGAGGGAAAATGGATGTCTTCCGCTCATACTGCCGTTTCTGTCTGGTGGGTGCCACTGGTGTCGTGGTTGACATGTGCGTCCTCTTTCTTTTGGCCGATGAGACGATGCTGGGCTGGAACCTCTCCCTAGCCAAGGTTCTCGCAGCTGAAACCGCCATCATCAACAACTTCCTCTGGAACGAACTGTGGACATTTCGCTCCCGAATCGAGCCGACAGCAGCATTCCGGGCGCTCCTTCTGCGGCTGGGCAGATTCAACCTCATCTGCCTTTCAGGCATTGCGATCAGCGTCGGCCTGCTCAACTTTCAGGTTCGGGTGCTGAACGCCAATCCTTACGTTGCCAATCTCATCGCCATCGCCATCGTGAGTCTGTGGAATTTCTACCTAAGTTCAAAGTTCGGGTGGAAGCCCCGCTCCTCGTAAAATGCCCCCCTCAGAACCAGCCAGCGCTCCGCCGCACGGCGCCGTTCAACGAGACCTTCGCCTGGATGCCTGGCGAGGCTTTTTTCTGGTCATCATGACCATAGACCATCTTCGAAGTGGCCTGAGCCGCTACACCTACGAGTTTGCCGGTTACGTGTCCGCTGCGGAGGGCTTTGTCCTGCTGTCGGGCTACGTCACCGGCCTGTCTTTCACCCGTGCCGCATTGGCGAACCCCGGCAGCCTCTGGCCGAAGGCCGCACGGCGGATTCGCACGATCTACGTCGCGCATGCCCTCACCTTTTTGGTTTTGTTCGCCACCCTCCGCTGGGTGCCCGGCGTGGTCGCTGAGGACAGTTCTTGGGCCAAGCTGTTTCAGATGCATCCGGTCGACGCTGTGCTGTTGGGGTTGAGCGGCCTCTATCAGCCCGAGTTCTTGGACATCCTGCCGATGTATTGCCTGTTTTTGTTGCTGGTGCCATTCACCGTGAGAAAATTGCAGGCGGGAGAAGGAATCAAGGTGCTCTGTGGAAGCTTCTCCATATGGGTGGCGGCTCAACTGGGACTAAGCGCGAAGTTGATTGTCTGGTTGGGAACGGTCCTACCAGTCTGGTTGGGGGATTTCGACCCGTTTGCTTGGCAGTTTCTGTTCGTGTGCGGGGTGTGCTGGGGATATCGAACCAGTGCAGGAGCCGCTAAGAGGCCATTATTCCAGGTGCCTGCCTTGCCGTTCTGGTTATTCATCGCCCCGTTGGTCGTGCTGCTGTTCCTGTGGCGACACGGACTTCTGACTCCACCGGTTGTCTGGAATCTTGAGGCTCTCCAGACAGGCATGAACAAGCAGTATCTGGGAGGAATCCGCCTGTTCAATCTGGCTTTGCTCGCTGGCTGTCTCGGCTCTTTCCGTTGGGCACTTGTGCCTGAGAAGCTGGTCGCTCCCCTAGCGCTCTTAGGACGGCACTCGCTGGCTGCTTTTTCAATCCATGTCTACCTGGCAAACTATTGGACAACAGCCCAAGCGCTCGTTCCGGACTTCACCCCGTTGGAGCAGATTCTGGCGACGCTTTTCGGGGTCACAATCGCCCTTGGCGTGGCTGCTGCCCTTGAGCGATCCCGTTCCGAGCGGTGCAGTTGACTCCTCCCGCCCTGACTCCAAGCGAAACACGCGCGCTGCAAGTTCACTTTGGGTTGATTCATCGCGGCCTTGTGCGGCTCCCGCCGCACGCAGCGCAACGCTGCCCTCAAAGTGGCTGGTTTTCATTCGACCCTCCTGGCTGTTTTGACTGATCGCTGACAACGCGCCGGATTTCAGCAAAAATCTTGTTGACTCGACTTCTTCTCGACCACAAGTTCAACGAAAACCAGAACGAAAGGATTCTGACCTGTGGAGACAACTGGACCAACCCCAACCGAAAAAAATGGAGCTTGTGCCGTTTGCTCATCGGAGGAGTGCTCGTCGCCTAAGGCAGGGCTTCACGGTTTGCTGGTGCGGTGGTTTGTTTTATCAGCGACCGTGATTCTTTTCGTTACCGGCATGGCGAAGTTGACGAGCATCGGCGGGCCGGTTCCGTTGCTTGAGCAGATTGATCCGGTTTTTGGAGTTTACTTTCGTTCGCTGTTTCTGATGGTCGGCGTGGTTGAATTAATGATCGCCGCAGTGTGCCTGCTGGGCAACTGCTCCCGCCTCAAACTGGGCCTCATTGGCTGGCTTGGGGCAAGCATCCTGTTATACCGAATCGGCTTGTGGCTGGCGGACTATCGTCGTCCATGCAATTGCTTGGGTATCCATGCGTCATTCATCTCCCCGGAATACTTGAAATACCTAGCTTCATATTTGTTGGCGGGGAGCTGGCTTCTCCTCGTGGCTGAAACCCGGAAGGAACCGAGCCGTTTACTGCCCGCTAGAGCGGTCAGCCTGCTGGCGATGATTTGGCTGCCGTTGACAATGCACGCCCAAGACGCGGCTCACCCTACGACATACTCACAAGTGTCAAACATGATTGCTTTTATTCAAGGGAAGGTACCGGTATCCCGGATTGTGCATGGCGTTTCTGGTAGCTATTATCACCTAAACGGGTTTGTGCCTCGTCAGCCGCTCTATCACGAGGCAGCTTACCAGCCGGATACCTTCTACATTCGCTGCCTATGGCAATTGGATGCAGCTGGAAAGACCATTTTGAGTGTAACCAATGGCCCCATCTTCGGCACAAATTCATCCGCCTTTTGGGAATTAATTATCAGCGAAAAGCGATTCTCCGTATCCACGAACAGGATGGCTGCCGATGATCCGGTGCATAACTTGGTAAGAGCCGATGCGAAATATGCAAACATTCCGCTAAAACTTGGGTTCCATAAATTCGGGGTTGAGCCTTATGCGTGGATTTCGGCCAGCAAGATACTACTGATCGTAACCACCAACGCCTCCCAGCCGTTTGCTGATCACAAGGGGCGGACTTTGGTGGGCGACCTGCAACTGAGAGAGGACGGTTTCATTAAATCCATCTCCTATGGATTCACCAATATTAATATCCAAGGCAGATACCAGGTAGAATACGAATATGCCCAGGGTGACCGGCCAGCGTGGTTGCCCTCCAGATTCGTAGATGAAACAACAATGTCCGTGTTGCCGGCCATGGTAGCCGAACCTGTTGTTTACCACACAAACTATATAGTATCCTGCACGCTTGGCAGGTTGGATTTAACCAACGGTTTCACTCCGGAGATGTTTTTAATCAGCCCGACTGCGTCTAGAACGGTTGCTTGGACGAACGGGGCTGGCACAGTTACTGAGAATGGAAAACAGCGCACTATATACCCATATACCGCAATGGCCCACGCTGTTCCAGAGAGCAAGGCCCTCTCGGGATGGGCACGCGCAATTGTGGTGTGCTTTTTTGTTGGATCCTTCATTTTTTTCTTCCGTCTGGTGCGGAGGGGAACTGCAGATCAAATCAACGCAAAACATAACCATCAGCTATGAACATAAACCTCAAAATCAAGAAATTATTGACCGTTGGCCTCTCCTCGTTGCCAGCTATAGCGATTTTTGCAGCCGGGAATTGCACAGTAGATGCGGATATTCAGTGCCCCACAACGACAGAGATTACCGGAGTATGCAATTATCCGGTTTGGGGAGGCGTGTGTGGCAGAAAAGTCACTAATAAAAAAGCTCCGCTAGTAAGCGGCTCACCGTATGACGGCTGGAAACCGGCCGGGAAGGGAAAAACCACAAGCGAGATAACAGGAAAGCAGGATTGCAATTATGCAACTGATCTTACGTGTTCGGCTATTACTGCCCATGACACGTTCAATGAGAAGAAAGCTGTGTCTCAGACTAAGAGGCGAGCTTCTGGTGCCCCATGTCCTTGAACCAACTGCTCTTCTGAAGAGGGGCAGCATGTGTATGACTTTGGTATTTAACGTGGGATGCGCTCTAGCTTCGGGCGCGCTTTCAGAGGTGATCCCTACCTCCTAACTTCTTGACATCGATGATGGCTGACAGTGCAGGCCATTTTTACGGAAAATGTTCACGGCGGTGAATAATCATTTTAATCGGCCTAGTGATGCCATGCACTCACTGCTTCGGTGGGTCCTCAAACCTCAAGGGCGCCGGTTTGCACCGCCCCGGGACTGTGCTTCTATTGACAAGTTCTATTGAGTTTGACTCGGAATTGCCTCTGCTTCCGTTCCGATGGAGAATATTACCTACAACCTGATTAGAGTTCCAGTCGCTTTGCCTGTTTTTTCACCTTAGCAGCGTTTAATGGCTCATCAACCAAAGCCCGCTAAACTGTTAGGCTGGATGGGCTGTGTTCTGATGGCCTTGGTCGTGGGCCTTTTGGCATGCCGGGGCGTCATTTCTTTTCTCCAGCCATTCAGTCCTGACGAATGCATGCATCTTCACAATGTGTGGATGGTCGGAAAGCATCTGCTCCCGTATGTGGATTACTTTGACCATCACGCGTGCGCATACCATTTTACGATGGCACCGTTCAGCAGCCTCTTCCAGCCGGAACTTAATCAATGGAATGCTGTCGCCTTTCTCTCTTTCGCTCGTGGAGTATCGGGATTGGCAGGGATTTTTTCCGTCGTCCTGCTCGTGAAATGTGGCCATGCCTGGAATGGGATTCGGTGCGGCCTCTTCGCAGCGGCCTTTTTACTTGGAAATACTTTTTTCCTGAGGAGTTCTATCGAGACCCGGCCCGATGTCTTGGCCATGCCGTTCTGGCTAACTGGATTTGGTCTGCTGGCGTCCCATCTGCGCCTGCCACAGGTTGATGTTTCAGTTGCACCGGAAAACCGCCCGCTCAACGCATTGCGTTGGATGCCCTTTGCAGTTTCCGGAGTGCTCTTTGGCCTGGGCATCGTGTTCACGCAAAAAATCCTGTTCCTCCTTCCAGGCGTGATTGTCACGCTGGTCCTTTGGGCCATGGCATCAGCCTCCCCTCAACCGTCACGCGTGCAGTTGGTGCATCCCTGTGCCACGTTTTTGGCTGGTGCAGCGCTTCCCGCTGTCGTCCTGTGGGCCTATTTTTGCCTTCAGGGGGCAGGGACTCAGTTCATTGACAAAGTCCTGCTCATCAACGCGCGTTGGACCTATCATGCTTCACCAGCAACACTGATCCAATTGTTTCTGAGGGAGAACCTCGGTTTCACTGTGGTCACCGGGCTGGCCATCATCGCGGGGCTGCGAACAATGACGGTGAAGCGTGAACTGGATTGGATTTTTGTGCTGGCGCTGTTAATGGCAGGTGGCTGGTCTGTCGGCCTTTGCGTGGTGATTCCTGTCTCCGGGCAGCAGTTCTACCTGGCTTCTCTCCCGCTGGCCGCGCTCTTGGCTGGTAAATTCATGGCTGAACTTTTGGCGTGGGGACGGAATTGGCTGGTTGTCATGTCCATTTGGCTGGTTGCCATCTCTGCTTCCGTGTCAACCCTGCCACGCTACTTCCACAATCTTCGGGCCAGGGACTCT
The DNA here is from genome assembly GCA_009922615.1 of Pseudomonadota bacterium. GTDB lineage: Bacteria > Verrucomicrobiota > Verrucomicrobiia > Limisphaerales > SXTU01 > SXTU01. The sequence goes on along the minus strand of RFVF01000070.1, from coordinate 5,584 downwards.
TCAAATTTTGCAGCCACGATATGGATGATGGAAAACACAAATCCAACAGACACCGTCCTGGATGGCTGGACCGGGATTGGCGTGTTCCGACCTCAAGCCTGGTATTATGGTTATCTGCACCATGAAATCCCACTCATGATTTCCGAGGTGGAAGTGCGGAAATTTTATGACGATGTCATGGCATTTCGAGTCAAGCCAACCGTCATTGTGGACGACGGTATGATCTTCGCGCTGGAGCCGCTGTTTTTTCAATGGGTCCAGACGAACTACGTCCATGTTCCCGAGGCGCGTGCATATCTGCGCCGGGACCGATACAACTCCCAGGCCTCCAGGCTGGGTCAGACTGAATCGCAGACATCGCTGCCCAGTCCCAGCAAACAGACGGAAGTGCGGGACAAGTGATGTCGAAACACCTCAATGCTCGGGCTTCATTCAAAAGGCTGTTTTTGATGCCGGCGCATGGAATCAGGCCCCTGCTCCGAAGCATTGTCTGGCAGCTCCGCTGCTCGAACCGAGTCTGCTCCAAAACTGGTCCTCCATCACGCTTCCAATCGTGGCAAGGGGGCCGCCATCCGCACCGCCTTGCCCTCGATTACGTCCCCTTGGGTGCTCATTCAGGACGCGGATCTGGAGTGTTAGTTCGACCATCGGAGGCTTGCAAATCATGGGGGACCATCCGCTGGCCGTTTTTTCAACCCATGTCCTGCTGGCAAGCCATTGGACTGTGGCTCAAGCACGCGTTCCACACTTCACCCGCCAGCTCAAATTCTGGCCTGGCGACGCTTTTCGCGGTCTCAATCGCCTTTGGCGTGGCCATTACCATTGACAAAAATGTTCGAAAATCAGCAAGCGTTCATTTTGGGAAAACACCCAAAAAAATGTTGACGATTACCAACCCCCTTGAGTATCAACGTTAGAAGCGTTAATTTCTTTTTTACGGACCATGAAATTTATGCGGAACCTCTTAAAGGTCTTTCTTGCAGTTATCGTTTTTTTTGCGCACGTCCGCAGTCTGCAGGCTGGTTTCCCAACAAATTTTTCCCGCTGCTGGGAGGAACCAAAAGATGTCGCCTTCGTCAGGATCGCCGTGTCTGCCAACCAATCCGTCATAGATGGAGAGTTGGGTGGAATGTCATTTATGGTGGACCAGGATTACAAGGATTTCCCCGCTTTGGTTACTAGGTTAAAGACACAATCCGACAGCCTCTCGGCATTCTTGTTTAGTCGCTTCGATACCGTGACCCAGTCCGACTTGAAGAACTATACGGGGGCTGGAAAGGAGCCCTCCAATCTGAAGATCCAGCTCACAAAGGCGATCAACAAGGTTTTGGCCGACGGGATCCTTTATGATGCCACACGCTTCAGGGGCGTTAACCTTTCATCGGAGACCAAGGAGCGATTAGCGCTTGCCCCAAAAGGCCCGGATTTGGTGCGTTTGAACCGGCGGCTGCTCAACGATGCCTATGCAATGGAAATCGCACGCCACGAACCATGGACATATTACGAGGCCTCGTTTCAGAGCAACACTTTCTATGTCAAAAATCTGACTAACAGTCTGCCGCGTTCCACCGTGATCGAACCGGGCTCGGTGGCGGGACAGTCTTATACGCTGAACTGGGATGTGCATGTGACGGATGGTGGATCCGCCTCCATTTCTGAACGGATTGCAGGTGGAAATCTGCGCGGGGTTGAAAATGATCGTCCTGGACATGTGGCGCTCAGCGCAAAGCGGATCGTCTCTGGCGGCATGACGCTAGGGCTGCCTGCCGTCAAGGCGGGGACACTTGTGTGGACCAATGAAAGTGGTTTTTCCGGACAAAGCATGTCCGAAAAAGGAGGAAGGGTTTCTTTCAACGTAATTGACTGGTCCAATCAATTGCCCCGGACGGTTGAGTACACAATGGACGCGTTCCCGGGTTACCGCTATCTGATGAACTATCAATATGTTGATGACGGCTTGCGCCCAATCAATGTTCCCCGGATTTTTTCAGTGGAGACCTTTTACAACGGAAAAGCTGTTTACCATGCCACAAACATCATTGAACAGTTGCGATACGGTGTGGTGCCGCTTCCAGCCGAGGGTTACAATTACACTCAATATACCAATCTTGCAAAACTTTCCCTCCTAGAATACAGTGCTTTTGGAATCCATGCACTTCGCGATGGAAGGAAATTTGTGGTCGCTTCGGCCTCGCTGGAAAGCAGGACGGGACACCCGCGATGGGTTTTGCTGGCCTTACTCCTCGTGCTGATCAACGTCCCGGTGGTGCTTTTTTGGTTAGTTAACAAACAACAAACTAAACAACAAACAAAATGAAAAAGAACCTGCGGTTAGCGATGTTGGGCACGGTTGGGCTGGCGATAGTTGGGCAGTTGTATGCTGGTTGCTTTGTCCCATGCCCAAAAATATGTGGCACCCCAAGGACGCTGTCGACCACCTTCTCGTCTGGTCCCATATACTGCCTCGCCCCTGCGGGCAGCTACACCGACGTCGGAGGGGCCTGCTCCGGAGCGCTTGGAAACAGCGACACGGTGGCCGCTGCCCCGGTTCCGTGCCATCAGAGTTGCGGAGCCACAAACCCGATGTATCCCGCGTCGACCATTACCATCAACTACGACTCAGGGAGTTACTCAGTCTATAGTGCGACCGGCGGCCCCTGCACCGGCACTGCCAACTGCAAGACAAGTAAGGGTACCAAGTCGTGCATCTAAGCAGCCATGCACTCGAGCGCAATGCGATTTGTCCTTTGATGTCCCAGACTGACCTGCGAGCCTTGGGTGAGCGCTACTTCCATGCGTTCGTGCTAGGCTTTGCGCTGATCATCCTATTCAGCGGCGCAGTGAAGTTCTACACATTATTTCAGGGATCGGCACTCTTGACAAAGGAGGATCTCCTGCTGGGTGTCCGAAACGATATTGTGCTGTTTACAGCGGGAACCATTGAGCTTGTCTGTGGTTCCTGCCTTTTTCTTCCGAAATTCAGTCCGAATGGAAAAATTATGCTAGTCACCTGGCTGTCCGCCCATTTTCTCGCCTATCACATCGCCTTGTGGTACGCAGGAAACCCCCAGCACTGTCCTTGCCTTGGCACCCTGATAGACTACTCGCCTTGGCTGCGGCAGAATGGTTCAGCGTTCCTGTTTGCGATGTCACTCTTTTGTTTTACTAACGGTCTGTTCATGTTAGTGTTTCGGCGAAAGCAACAGGAGCCTGACATGGCACACTAAATTTGCATAGTCTTGCCGAAACAAATTTGCCAGTCAGATGGCCATCGCTGTCCCTTTCCTACAAAACCACTGACACAGGCACAAATCAACGTGCTTCCCAGACTCAGACATTGAACGGCCTCGGACAAGGCCTTTCGACGCGTACCATGGGCCGGCAGTACGGGCGAATTATTCAGCCGATCGCGGGAGATTTCCGAGGGGGTGCGGAACTAACCGAGTGATGTTGAACGACATTCAAGAGTCTTCGCTTGAGTTGTATTTTTGCAGGGGCACACTCCTCGGTTAAGCAATATGTTCCGCCCCCAATTTAACCTGTGCGCGGTTTTTGGGATACAATCACTAATTGCCGCCTTTGCCGTGCTGTATGCCGCCGGAGTAATTCCCCGGTTCGGACAGTGGTATGCAGTGTCACCTTATTACTCGCAACAGGTAGATGCGCTGCTCAAAGGCGAGCTGGCATTGAGCCACGATCCGCGGGATCTACAGTACGACATGGCGTGGGCAGAAGGGGGCGTGCAGCAAGTTTGGGGATTGGGAGTTCCGGTATGGCGTCTCCCGTTCACAGTAGCAGCTCGTCTGGCTGGTTTTCCGTTGTTTCCCGAGCATATCGCCACGGGATTGGCTATTGGTCTGGTGACTTTTTTACTGCTGGCGACGAATGCGCCAAAGTCCATACACGCCTTTACCTTAAAACAACTGCTGCCGACTTATGGGATTGCGGGTTTCTTCATCTGTTTTCCTCCATTCTACAATATGCTATGCACTCGTTTCGAGGTTTATGAAGAAGCCGTCTCCCATGCCTATCTTTATGCGCTGGCCGAGTTCTGTCTGGTCTTCCGTTTGGCAAAGAGGCGAGATCCGGCCTCCTGGATGGTATTGATGCTCGTGTCCGGACTCGGGCCATTTGTTCGCCCGACTTTGATCTTTTATGGCGTCGCGGCCTGGATCATCGGCTCAATCATCCTTTGTTCGAGATCAGCCACTGCAAATCACCCCTCACCCGAAATACGGTTTCCTGCCCATCCACCGAGAGGTCATTGCCATGAGGGCTCCGGTGGTATTCCGGCCGCGCGTGCTCTGCGTCTACGCTTCATCGGACTTGGGATGAGGTTGGTTGAATTCGGGCGCCGTTACTCCTGGCTAACAGGGACATTGCTGTTCATTTTTGGAACAGCCCTGTTGTTACTCACGAACAGGGTGCGTTTTGGAAGCATTCTTGAGTTTGGACACTCCCTGAATATGCAGGATTGGCGTGAGTCATTGTATTTCACCCGATTTGATTGTCCCTTTTCCGAAGAATCATTTCCGAGTTTGCTGAAAGAACTTGCCGGGGCACTGTTCTTTGAAAAACGCTTCAATGAGCCAATTTTTTCCGCAGAAATCTTTTGGGGACAGGCCCAATCGCTAAGAATGCGCGATGTCTATTTTACCACTTACAACTGGAGCTATTTACCGTTGATCATTGGCGGAACGGGATGGCTGATCCTGCGCTTGGGGAACCCGCCCAAAGAGGACGCAGACGCGCATGACAGGGGGCTGTTTTTCGCCGGCTGGTGGGCTTTGGCCGCCACTACTGGATTGGCCGCTTTCTACCTGAAAACCCCCGCCATAAGCTCCCGGTACTTGGTTGATTTCGGCGTGGCGTTTGCGGTGCTCACACTTCTGAGCCTTTCCTTGCTAGTGCAGGTTTCGCGATCGCTTACCGAACGACTTGCGATTTCGGGTGCAGTCATCGTCTGGCTGGGCTGGCAGCTCATGGCAGCCCAAACTGGGGGACTGGGCTCACGCAGTCTTTCATGGAGTGATATTGAGAGATCTTCACTCCGCAAAGGTTTTAACCCCCATTTCGGTGACATCCACTTTTCGGGGTCCGCGTTGGCACCGGGAAATAGCGGCATCGCATTTGATGGGTGCGGCTGGGACGGTGACAGCAAGGAGGTGACGCCAGTGATCACGCTATTTGTTGACAGTCCGCAGTTCCTTACCTTGGAACTGGTCCACACATCCTCGGCCATTCCTGAGGTTCCCGTGTCTGTAAGGGCAAAGATTGGTATTGAGATGCTGCGAATTCACCGAATTGCGAACAAAGGACAATCCTGGCAAATCACCTTTCTGGGACCGCAGCAAATGAAATATCAACACGGCATCCATCCTGTATTTGTTGCGTTTGTACCAAACACCATGGCCACGGAGGCAACAACAGGCTGGCTACTGGTTAAGGTAACATGGAGAGGCGGAACCGAATGACGCCATCCTCAAATCCGTCACAGCACCCGTTGAAACTGAGCGATCATGGATCGAAAGGAACAGTCGATTTGACCTTTCGGTTTGCGTAAGGACATTGGAATGAATGACAT
>RFVF01000069.1 GCA_009922615.1 Pseudomonadota bacterium | reverse complement strand
CGCCCTCGATGCCGTAATAGGTCGCGAGCAGGCCGTTGACGATGACGTAGTCGCACTTGAGCAGGTCGCGCACGCTGGCGTTCGACCGCAAAATGTGCGCGAAGGATTCATACACTTCGCGGCGCGCGGCGGCCTTCGCGCTTTCGTCGAAGTCGCGGAACTGCTTTGTGTCGAACTGGAAGAAATCGAGCCGCTCCATGCCCAGCCACTGATGCACGAAACCGCTGACGAACTCATTGGCTTTCTCGCTCGCGACCAGGCGATCCACTTCGCGCGCAAGCACGTCGAGCTTCATTAAATCACCGTTGCGAGCGAGGGCGAGCAACGTGTCGTCCGGCGGCGCGCTCCAGAGGAAATACGAGAGTCGCGTAGCGAGTTCGGGCGCGGTGAGCGTGCGCGGCTTTTTCTCCTCGGCGGGTTCGCTGAGATAAAGGAAGCGCGGCGACGCGAGCACGACGCTGAGCGGTGTCTTCAGTGCGACCTCAAATGCATCGCCCGCCTTCCGCCGCGCGTCGTAGAGCGCGGTGAGTTTGTCGAGATAGGCGGGCGCGGGTTCTTTGCCTCGGAACGCGCGCTCCGCGAACTTCCCGATGACAGCACGCGCTTGGTCTCGCTCGCTCGCGCCGGTGGTGTTCGCGAAGAGCACAGGCTCGACGCTGCGGCGGTCGTCGGACTTTTGCAGCGGGCCTTCGTATTCGATCCAATCAATCCACAGCACAGGATCGCGTTGTTTGGCATCGGCGATCAATCGCGTGCGACCAGGGAGGCTGATGGCTTCTTTTTTCAGCGGGCGCTTTTCAAACAGCACAAACTTCCGTGGACCACCGGGAACAATCTTGAATGGCAACTCAATGATCTCCGGCTGATCGAGCGTGGCGGTGATTTGTTTGTTCGCGAGGAAGGTGCGGTCGTCTTTGTCGATGGGGCTGGCTTCGACGAAAGTGAGGAAGGCCCGCTCGCTCGGCATGTCCGGCACGCGACCGATCTTCACGCGCATCACGTAGTCGCCGGACGCGAGGTCGGCGGGCATGTCGATGGCGTATTCGCAGGTTTCCTGCACGGTGTTGTCAAGAAAGAGACCCGTCTTCGACAGCGGACGATCAAGGTATTGCTGGAACCAGCGGTTGTTCTGATCCCACACGACCTTGGCGAACTCCGCGTGCGATTTGTCGGTGAAGTCGAACTCCTTCAGCCGCTTCTCATCGCCGCCCGCGGCCTTCCATTTGGCGTATTGCTCGTTTAGATACTTGTAGCGCAAATGACCGCGCTCCACTTCCGCGCGCTTCGTCTCCGGCTCGATGTGCGTCACCTTCGCGATGGTGGCTGGCGGTGCGAGCGGACCTTCCCACTCCACCCAATCAATCCACAGTGCCGACGGCGGTCCGACACCGGTTTCCTTCTGCGCCGTGGTGAAAAGCTCGTGGTCCAGCTTCACATCGCGCTTCTCACGCAGCACAAAAGTGCGCGGACCATTCGCGGTGATGCTCACGGGCACTTCGATGACCTGCGGTGCATCGGTGCTGCCGCTGATTTGAAAGGTCTGCATCAACGTGAAGTCCTCGCGCTCCTCCGGCTTCATGCGACTGCCGAGCGCGACGAAGTGCCGCTCCTTCGGTGTGCCCTTCACCGCGCCGATGCGGAAGCGCAGCTTGTATTCGCCCGGCTCGGCCTTCTCGACCTCATGCTTCGTCTTCAGCCAGCCCGAAGGCTGATCCGGCGGCAGCGTGATGACCTCCTCGGTGTGGACATTGAAGATCGTCAAATACGCGCCGGTCTTTGTGAGCGGATCATTCAGGTAGCGCTCGAACGTCGGCCCGTTCTGCTCAAAGCCACGAATGCGAAACTTCGCCTCCTGCTCGTCCGGAATGCCCTTCTGCGGCTGCTTGGTCTCCATGAACTTCTTCGCCGCCTCGTAGCCGCCTTTGAAATAGCCATTGTAAGTGCCACCGACCATCGCGTTCGCATGCAGCTCGACCTCGCGACGCTCTTTGATCGTCTTCGTCAAAGCCAGCGCACTCGGCGCGCTCGCACTCTGCGGCCCTTCGAGTTCGACAAAGTCCACCCAGATGCACGGGCGCGGCCCGGTGCCGGTTTTGTCCCACGCCTCGCGAAACATCGCATAATCGGCCTCGCGCGTGTTCGGGCGTTTGTCGCGGATGGCGAAGTTGCGGTCGCCGCTCGCATTGATCTCGACGGGAATCTCCAGCGTCTGCGGATTCGCGAGCGTGCCAGTGACTTGATGCGAACTGAGCACATTGAAATCCGCCGCGTCCGCCTTGCCCGTGCCGATCTCGATGAAGCGCCGCTCCTTCGGCGATTCATCGCTGGCCGCGAGACGCACACGCAGCGTGTATTTGCCCGCAGGCCAGTTCGCAGGAGCCGGGATGCCCGTGTAGCGACCGAGCGAGTAAAGCATGAGCCACGCGCCCGTCTCGCGCGCCGGGAGCTTCGCGTAGTCGAGGTAGTATTGGTGGTGATACGTGAACTCGCTGCGCGCGAACTGCGCATCATCCACATCCTTGAAGCCGAACTGCGAGGGCGGCGGCGCGTCTTTGATCTCGGCGAAGCGGCTGTAAAACAAATGCGGCGATTGCTTCACCTTCGGGTCGTCGCGCAGCTTCTTGACGATGTCCGCGTTCTCCGGCTTCTTCGCCGCTTCATCAACCGCCGCGCACCATTTCTGGAAGCGCCCGTATTTCTCCTCGTAGCCCTGCGCGTAGATCGGCATGTATTTGTTCGCCCACTGCTCGGGATCTTTGCGGAGCTTCTGCGGCTTCGATGCATCGGCTTTCGTCAAAGTGGCAGCCTTCTGCGCGCTCGCGCCCTTGCTCGCCACTTCGATCCAGTCAATCCACAGCGCGAACTCCGGTCCGACCCCGTTGCGCTTCAGCGCTTCGTTGAAGACCTCGCGCGCGGCGTCCTCGGATTGGTAACTGCCTTTCTCCTGGAAGAAAAAGCCGCGCCCATTCGCGGGCGAGAACTTCAGCGGAATCTCCAGCACTTGCGGCTTGTCCATCGTGCCTGTGACCTGATGACTGCTCACGATGGCGCGCACGCCCGAGTCGTGCTGCGAACCAAACTCCACGAAGTGCCGCGACGCCGGCGTGTCCTTCGTCGCCGCGATACGCACGCGCACGACGTAATCGCCCGCCGGCCAGTCGCCCGGAATTCGGAACGCCTGATACGGATTCACATGCACATCCTCGACCGTGAGGAACGCGCCCGTCTTCGTCGCCGGATGCTCCACATAAGCGCGATGATGAGGCACGTAGTGAAGCCAGTTGCCGTGGCCCAACCGCTCCGCCTCCACGTGATCCACAAAGCCAAACTCCTTCGGCGCTGGAGCACCCGCGATGCGCTGCCACTGCGCGTGGAGATGTGTCGAATCATTCGGCTTTTCCGCGCGAATCTTCGCCGCAGCGTCCGCATTCTCCGGCTTCCGCGCCGCCGACTCGACCGCCGCAGTCCACTTCTGGTAGCGCTCGTGCGCATCCACCCGCTCGACGAGCGACTTCGCGATCCGCGCATTCTTTTCCTCCGCCTCGACGTGCATCAGCCGCAGCTTCTCCGGCGTCGGCGCGACAAACCGCGCGAAGTGCTCATCAAGCGCCTGCCGCCCGAGCGCGAGGTATTGCTCAAACTGGTCGCTCGACATGAAAAGCGACGAACCCACCGTGTCGAAGGTCCCCGCGCCGCCATCCGCCGGCAGTTCGTTCACGCGCAGATCCACGCCGAGCAGGTCGCGGATCGTGTTCTTGTATTCGCGCCGGTTCAGCCGCCGCATCGTGATCTTGCCGCGCACATCGCCCAGCGACTGCCGCGCCGTCACCAGCGTGTGCGATAGCGCATCCAGAAACTCCGTCTTCGCCCCACGCTCCGGCTGCTTCGCATCGTCCGGCGGCATCTCGCCCGAGTTGATCTGATTCAAAACCTTCTGCCACGTGTCCGCCTTCTCCACCGAGTCGAGCGTGAAGGAAAGATCATCCAGCCGCAGCTTCCCCTTCTGCTTCTTCTCATTGTGACACTCGACGCAGTAGTCTTTGAAGAAGGCGCGATGCTTCTCGTCGAGCCGAGCTTGGGGAGCGTCGGCAGCAAACAAGGACACGGAAGCAGACAGCAGGGCGGTGACGAAGGATAAATCGAGCCTCATGATGCGCTGCGAATGCCAGGAGACGGGATTACCTCGAGTTCGGCGGTAATATGGCAGGCGGGCGCACCCTCTGCCGGTGCGGCCCACGGTGCCGTTGTTGTCGGAGCAGAATGAATTTCAGTTGATGGCACGGGCGGCACCGATTTTTGGTTGAGTCTGAGTTTCTAACTAAGTTTTGTCCGGATGCTGCGAAGAGGTTGACCGGCTGGCAAGTCTCTGTGCGAAAGGATAACCAGCTGGATCTGCGTTGGCTTAACTAAAGACAGTGGCGCGTGCTTGTCGGCAACCCTAGCGGACGTTCGTCCGGCCAACGGATTTCATGGTGCCCCATCGGCCGCCGGGATCACCTGCAGTTCTTGAAAGGATGTGTTTTACCGGTTGGCATCCGTAACCGGTCTGACCGCCCAAACCAGCCAGCGGAAACGGCCCAGCGGCCGACCCTCGCTGCGGCGGATGCTGGTGGCCTCCTGCGAACTCGCGGATCCCCGGCGGGTATCAGCCGAAATGAGCGGCGTGAACACTTTTTCATCGGTGACTTTCCAGCCGGGATCATGGCCGACTGACTTCCGTAGAGCACAGAGTTCTGTCGGGCTCGATGGAACAGACCGAGAAGCTGTTGATCCGGGCGCTGCTCTCGAAGGGCGACAGGTCGAGTTTGTCATAACAATTTTCAACGGCGTTAGCACAAGCTGTAGCCATGTGAAAAATGCGCACCCTGATTTCGCGCCGTGTTAGTGGGGCTAAATCGTCAAAAAGTGTCACCAATTTGTAGCCACTTTTTACCCCCATCCCAGCCAACGCATGAGTCCGTATGGGGCCGAAGTGGAAAATAGGGGAAGTGCTATTTCGATCAGTTTTCGCCGGCCACAAAATGCAGAAACCCCTGTTTTCACAGGGGTTTCATGCATTCTGAATTGGTTGCGGGGCTAGGATTTGAACCTAGGACCTTCAGGTTATGAGCCTGACGAGCTACCGGGCTGCTCCACCCCGCGATCAAGGTTCGCGGAAGATAGGGGAATGCGCCGTGAGCGCAAGACCTTTTCCACAAAACCTCAGGGCAGCTTGAACTTCGGGCACTGGCTGAGGAACTGGATCGGGTTTCGGTAAATCACTTTGTCGATGAGTTCGGTCGGCCAGCCGCGACGCTTCATCTCCAGCGCCGTGCGTGGGACCGCCAGTGGGATGCTCACACCCCAGTCGCACGCGGAGTTCATCCAGATGCGCTCGTGTGAGTAGAGGTCCAGCATGTCCACCGCGCGCGCGGGCGAGCACTTGCTCTCCGGGTAAAGCGTCATGCCCGCCCAGAAGCCCGCGTCCAGCACGAGTTGGATGGTGTGCTCCTCGACGTGGTCAATGATGCAGCGCTCGGGCCGGATGCGTTTGTCGCTGCGCAGCACGTCGAGGATGAGGCGCGTGCCCTTGAGCTTGTCTTCGAGATGCGGCGTGTGGACGAGGATGAGCTGGTCATTCCGCGCGGCGAGGTCCACGTGCATTTCGAGGACCTTCATCTCGTTGCGGGAGTTCTTGTTGAGGCCGATTTCGCCAATGCCCAGCACGTTGGGCCGGTCGAGGAACTTCGGGATGATGCCGATGACATCCGTGGCGAGTGCCACGTCTTCGGACTCCTTGGGGTTGATGCAGAGCCACGCGAAGTGCGGCAGGCCGAACTTCGCGGCGCGCTTCGGCTCGTAGTCGGTGAGCTGGCAGAAGTAGTCGTGGAAGCCGTCCACGGACGAGCGGTCAAAGCCGGCCCAGAAAGCTGGCTCGCACACGGCGGCGCAACCGGCGGTGACCATGTCCTGATAGTCGTCAGTCGTGCGACTGACCATGTGGCCGTGAGGTTCGATATAACGCATAGCCTTACTAGTGAATTCTGAAACTGGATTTACTTCCGCCGTCTTCGGCCAAGTAGTGTAAAACCCGGACCGCATCTGTGGCATGGCGGCCCCAATGAAACTCCAGCATGGTTCGCCAGACATAAACTGCCAGTCTCGCCGGTTCCTCATCTTGGCTGGCTTCCCATGCGCGCAATCCCGGAACGATGTCTCCGTGCATGCTCATCAGGTCATCACTTGGGGCACCACCGACAACCTCGTGGTCGTGGGCATCAGTCGGGTCGAAAACATCGTGATAACGATCATATTCACCAAAGAATCGCCCAACGCGATTCCAAATCATGATTCGCTGTTCCCGCGTCACATCAAACTCCTCTGGCACTCTCAGCTCCTCCTCTTCGCCAACTTCAATCTCCGGTAATTTCAGCGCCAAGGCATAGAGCGATGCGAGCGTCACCAGCAACGAACGAGGCCAGGCCGCTATTTCCGCAGGCTCGGACTCAAGCATTACACGAAGCTCTCTGGCCGCGCGGACGAATTCAATCACTCGCTGATCCTCTCTCAGACTCATGTTTACTTCATTCCCGGCCACGCCCCCGTCGCGCCCTTCACCGTCGCCTTCGCCAGTGGCTTCATCGTCGGGTCACTGAAGGAGAGGAGGACGCGCTTGGCGCGGTGGGGCTTCTTCTCGGCCAGGTGCTTCAGCGCGGTGCGGAAGGCGGCGAGGCGGAAGTCGGCGTCACCCTCAGAACGGTCCACGCGGTCGAGGAAGGCGGCGACTTCGATGAGTTTGTGCCGCGCGTCCATGAAGTATTGATCGAGCACTTGTTGGCGAGTCATAGCGTGAGCCCAATTAAGCGCACACCAGCCCGAATGACAACTCGCGATTCGCCCGTGCCAGCGGTTTGCAACCACTGCCGCCTTGAATGCCAGCGACTTCTCCTTCGCCTAAGCCTTCATGCGCTCAATCCCCTTGTTGCTCACGGGCGCGGCCCTCGTTGCCGCGCTGTCCACCCACCTCACCGCCGCCAGTCATCTCAAGGATGCCGCCACCGGCGATCCCAAGCTCCGCTCCATCGGCGCGATGTCTTTCGGCCCCGGCGGGCTGTTGCTCGTCACGGAGCCGCGCCACGCCGCCATTGTGGCCATCGAGACCGGTGACACCGGCCCGGTGCAGAAGCTCAAGCAGCGCGTGGACAATGTCGGCGCACTCCTCGCCGCCCGCCTTGGCGCGCCAGAAGGCGGCGTGACCATCGCCGACCTGGCCGTCAACCAAGCCAGCGGTAAAATCTATCTCGCCGTCACGCGCAAGGCCGACGGCGCCGCCCTCATCGTCGTGGTGACTGCCGACGGTCAGGCCACGCCGATGAATTACGAGAAGCTGCGCCACGCACGCGTCTCGCTGCCCATCTCGGACACCGCCAAGGTCGGCAATGTTTCCGATGTCGCCTTCGCCGGCGATCGCGTGCTCGCCGCCGGTTCGTCGAATGAGGAATTCTCCAGCAAGATTTTCACACTGACGCTCCCGCTCACGCACGGCGGCACCGCGATGCCGGTCAGCGCGGAGACGTATCATGTCGCGCACGGCAAATGGGAGACCAAGGCTCCGATCACGAGCTTCGTGCCGATGGAGGAGAACGGAAAACACTACGTCGTCGGCTCCTTTGCCTGCACACCCATTGCGAAGTTTGAACTCGATGACCTCAAGCCCAACGCCCAGGTCAAGGGCACCAGCGTCGTCGAACTCGGCTCCGGCAACCGCCCGCTCGACATGTTCACTTACGAGAAGGACGGCAAGCAATGGCTCGTCACCCACACGATGCGTTTCCACCAAAACCTCTTCGGCCCGAGCAAATACTGGGCGGCCCGCGTGGACATGTCGCACGTGAAGGTCAAGGACGAGGCGAAGATCAACCAGAAGGCCGTGCGCCGCGACGTGAAACAGCCGAAGGGACCAGAGGGCATCGAAATCGTGGAGAGCCTCTTCGGCGCGGTGCATGTGGACAAGTTGAGCAACACCGAGGCCGTGGTTCTGCGCGAGCAAGGCACCACGCTCGCGCTGGAGATCGCCCCGCTGCCGTGAGCGGTGCTCGCCACCCCAGCGCGGATGCCCCCATCCGTTGCACGCTGGCCCGGACGTGGGCGTCCGTGCTCGGCCGAGTCTGTGGCTTCCTCACGTTGATGGGCGGGTTCGCCCACGCCTCAGAGCCCCCACCGCTCGTAGCTCTACGCTTCGAGTCGGCGAGCAGCAACCCGCTCGCCATCACGCTTACCGCCTCAGCCCGGGCTTTTAATTTCTGGCCGAGAAACGCTGACGTCAGCCTGACCAGTTCCGCGCAGCCGTGGTTCGGCCTGTGGCTCGGCGACGCGAAACCGAATTCCCCGCCACTCGCGGGCACCTACTCGCTTGATGGCGCGCAACTCCGCTTCCGCCCCAGCCTGCCGCTGTTGCCTGGGCAGATTTACACGGCGCGACTTGAACACTCCGGCATCAGCTTGCGCGCCGAGTATCGCACCGCAGCCTCGGCGCCCGCTGCTGCGCCGAAGCTGCTTGCCGTCTATCCCACCGGCGACCGGCTGCCTGCGAACCACCTCAAGTTTTACCTCGTCTTCTCCGAGCCAATGGAAAGCGGCGTGTTTCTTCGGCACTGCCGGCTCGTGGACGTAACACACGGGCGCGAGGTGGAAGCGCCGTTTCGCGAGACTGAGTTGTGGTCGCCCGATGGGCGGCGGTTGACGCTGTGGTTTCACCCCGGCCGGCAGAAAACGGGCGTGAACCTCAACTTGGAGTTTGGTCCGGTGCTCAACGAGGGCGGTGATTACCGGCTGGTGATTGACGGTCGCTGGCCCTCTGCTCATGGCGTGCCATTGGGCGACGAGGTGACGAAATCGTTCCACGCAGTCCCGCCGTTGCACGAACAGCTCACGGTGAAAAACTGGCAGGTTCATCCGCCCACCGCTGGGACGCGCGAGCCGTTGCGCATCGGGTTTCCGCAACCACTCGACTGGGCCACGCTGCACCGCATGATTCGCGTCGCGGCGAGTTCCAACATCACGTCCGGCGAGCTCACGGTGGAGCGAGGCGAACGCGAATGGCGATGGGTGCCGGCGCAGCCGTGGGCGGCCGTGACGCACGAAATCCGCGTTGACACGGCGCTCGAGGATCAAGCCGGCAACAGTCTTGCGCGACCGTTTGAAGTGAATCTGCTCGCGCCCCGCGCCGCACCGCTCACGAATGTAGTGGTGCTTGCTTTTACGCCGCGTTAGCGGACGACGTTTACGCACCTGCCTGCGATTCGACCCAACGCACGGCGTAGTGGACCAGTTCCGAGCTGGTCGCGACCTTGAGCTTGGTTTTGATGTTCACCCGGTGGACTTCCACGGTCTTCACGCTGATGTGGAGTTGATCGCCGATTTCCTTGGTGCTGCGGCCGCGGCCGATGAGTTGAAACACCTCGAACTCCCGGTCGGTGAGGCTCTCCACTTCCGAGGCGGCCGCTTCGGTGCGCCGGCCCGTGAATGCTTGGAGAATGCGGGCGGACATTTTTTCACTCACAAACACCTTGTTTTCCAGCACGGTGCGGATGGCTTCCAAGATGCGTTTGCCGCCCTCCTGTTTCATGATGTAGCCGCGGGCCCCGGCCCGCAGCACGCGCTCGGCGTAGAGCGCTTCGTCGTGCATAGAGATTACCAGAATCGTCAGCCCGGGGCGCAGCGCCAGGATGTCCTTGATCGCCTCCAGGCCACTTTTGCCAGGCAATGAAATGTCCATCAGCACCAGATCGGGACTAAGGGATTCAACAGCTCGGAAAGCCTCGCGAGCGTCCGCCGCCTGGCCGCAGACGGCGAGGTCGGACTGGGCTTGGATTAACGCGGCGAGCCCCTCGCGCATCATTGGATGGTCGTCCACGATAAGGATTTGCTTCCGAGGGACGGCAGGTTTTTTGCCAGCTTTGGTTTTCATGAAGTGGGCTTCCCGCCGGAGGCGGGCAGAGATTGGTGCACGGAACACGCGACGGTGGTGCCGCGCGACTCGCCGCGCTGCACGACGATGGAACCCCCGATCATGCCGGCGCGGTATTGCATGATGCGCAGCCCCGCGCCAGTGCGCGGGGGTGTGGCCGGAATGCCAGTGCCATCGTCCTTCACGCAGAGGAACGCACGGCCCGCGTTGTCAGCCAGGCCGATCTCAATGTGGCGAGCTTTGCCATGTTTGAGCGCGTTGCCCACGGCTTCCTGCGCGATGCGGTAAAGGTGGGTGGCTGTGGATTGGTCGTGGATTTGCACCGGGTGGGCGCACTGGAAAACACAGTTCACGCCGAAGATCCGCGTCGTCGTGTGAGCCAGCTCCTGCAACGCCGACATCAGCCCCTCGGACTCCAACACAACCGGACACAGCCCGTGGGCCAGCATCCGGGTCTGAGAGATGGTCTCGCGCACGTGGGCGGCGATCTGCCCGGCCTGGGTGGAAAGTTTCTTGGACTTGCGAGCCAGGGATTGCTCCAGCACCTGGCTCATCAGCTCAATCCCCGCAAGCTGCTGGCAGATGCCGTCGTGCAAATCCTGACCGATGCGCCGCTGCTCCTGCTCGCTGATGTTCAGGACCTCCTGCTCCAGCCGGCGTCGCTCGGTGATGTCGAGCACCGTGCCGACGATCTTGCGCGGGTGGTCCGTGTCACCCACCGCCTCGCTGGAGGTGTGCACGTATCGCACTTCGCCGTCCGGGCGGAGCAGGCGATGCTCGAAATTCCACCCGCGGGCTTCGCGGAGGCACGCACCTATCGTGGCCCGCACTCGTTCGCGGTCGTCGGCGTGAACATGCCGGTCAAAGAACTCCGCCGATAACGGCTCAATCGCTCCGGGCGCGATGCCGAGCAGGTGAAACATTTCGTTCGACCAGCGAGGCTGGGGCGGTGGGCCCAGCTCAATTTCGTAGCCGCCCAGATGCGCGATCTGCTGTGCTTTGGCCAGCATGGCTTCGCTGCTGCGCAGGGCTTCTTCGGCAACGGAGAGCCGCCGGTCACGCTCGATCTGGGCGAGGGCGCGCTGGACGATGGTGGGGACCAGTTCGAGGAACTGCGCATCCTTCACCACGTAATCCAGCGCCCCCCGTTTCATCATCTCCACCGCCACGCGCTCGTCGCCCTGCCCGGTGATGACGATGAACGGCACGGACCGTTTGGCCGATGCAAGCTGGTTTATGAGTTCGGACCCGCCGATGTCTTGCAGCTTCAAGTCCAGCAACAACAGGCTGGGCCGGTGTTGCGCGAGCCACGCCAGTGCGTCTTGCCCCGAGGTGGCCGAGGCCGTCGCGAAGCCCGCCCGCTTGAGCGTCCGTTCGATCAACCGCGCCAGCCCAATGTCGTCATCCACCACGAAGAGGGTCGTGGTGGAAGCCGCAGTGGTGCGCTCAAGCATGGCGGATTCATACCCGGCTTGCGTTCGATTGGGTAGTTCTTCCATTCCATTCACGGGCTAAACTTCCTGGCCCGGTTACCTCTCGGTCAGCCAATGCAGCGCCGTCTCCACAGATGCCGCCGTGCCGGTGCCCAGCACGTTGTGATCCGCGGTCCACACGATTTGATTCGCGCGCCAGCCGGGGCACTCCCGGCGGAGCCAGCGGTGCACCGGCCACCAAGGCACGATGGGATCGAATACGCCCGTGAGGTGGAAGACTGGGAGCGCGGCAGCACGCGCCAGCGGGCGCGGATCGTTCGCAGCGATCAAGCGGAGCCGTTGCACCGCTGCTTGACGCAATGATTCGTTCCAGCGGGCTTTGAACGTATGCAACGCCGCCAGCACTCCGGGGTTTTGATTGAACCGCCAGCGCGCCACAACTGCGTAGCCGTTGACCACCGCCGTCAGCCACGCCAGCGGTGCTCGTTCGCAAAACCTTGCCGCTAGTCGCACGCCGCCCAGCCAAGGGTGTCGCACGAAGCCACCGGCCAAAATTAAACCCGTCGCGCGGAAGCGTTTGGCCTGCAACAGCAGCCAGGCGACTTGCGAGCCAAACGATTCCGCGAGCAACCAGCCGTGTTCGATTCCCGCCGCAGCCAGTTTGGCCTCGACCGCGTTCGCATAGTCCGCCAGCGACCACTCGGTCGTATTCGGATAGGTGAACTCCACGAAGCGCACGCGACCCGCCACTGCAAGCCGGAAGCGTGTGACCAACAGCCAGTCTCCGTGGAGTCCGGGCAGGTAGATGAGCGTTGGCAGCGCGGCATCGCCGTGGACGCGGATTTCGAGGGCATCGCTCATGCGTGACTCACCGGTGTAATTTGTCCGCAGCGGGGCAGGGGGACAAGCCCGGCGTCGGGTGTCATTCCTTCGCTTCTCTCCATTTGCGGTCCAAATGGAAACCCGCTAGCTTCCGCGCCCTGATTATGGCTGTTGCCCGCGCACCTCATCGCTCCTCACGTTCGCTTGTGTCTCTGCCGGCCATTCCGCCGGGCACCACGGTAACGACGCTGGACAACGGTCTGACGGTCATCTTGCGCGAGGACCACAGTGCGCCGGTGGTGTCCGTGCAGGCGTGGGCGCAGACGGGCAGCGTGCATGAAGGACGCTGGCTGGGCGCGGGCTTGAGTCACGTGCTGGAACACATGCTCTTCAAGGGCACGGCTACGCGGCCGCCGGGTAAAATTGACCAGGAAGTGCAGGATGCAGGTGGCTACATGAACGCCTACACGAGCTTCGACCGGACCGTGTATCACATCGATGCGCCGAATACTGGGCTGGGCGTCGCCGTGGATGTGCTGTGTGACATCATGCAAAACGCGACATTGCCGGCGGACGAATTAGCCAAGGAGCTCGACGTGATTCGTCGTGAGATGGACATGGGGCACGATGATCCGGGCCGCCGCGCGGGGCGTCGCCTCTTCGAGACGGCTTACACCCGCAGCCCGTATCGCTACACCATCATCGGTTATCGGGACATCTTCGACACGCTCAAGCGCGAGGACATCGTCAGCTACTATCGCGAGCGTTACGCGCCGAACAACGTGTTCTTCGTCGTCGTGGGTGACTTCGTCGCCGCGGCGGTGCTGGCGCAAATCAAGGCGGCTTGGGCGAAGACCCCGGCGCGGGCGATCCCACCGATGGTGCTGCCCGAAGAGCCTTCGCAGGCGGCAGCCCGCGAAGTGATCGAGGAAGCGCCCATTGAGCTGGGACATTTCCATTTCTCGTGGCACATCCCGGACGTGCGGCACGCCGACGTGCCGGCGCTGGATGTGCTGGCCACCCTGCTGGGAAGCGGGCGCAGTTCGCGGCTGTTTCAAAATGTGCGCGAGAAGCAGGCGCTGGTGCATTCTGCCGATGCGTGGACTTACAATCCCGGATTGCCGGGCCTCTTCGGGATGAGCGGCGTGGTGGATGCGGACAAATTCGCGGCCGCCTGCGCAGCGATGCTCGCAGAGGTGGAGCGCATGAAATCCCGGCCGGTATCGCCGGCCGAGCTGGCGAAAGCGGTGAAGCAGTTCACCACGGGCACACTGGCCACGCGCAAGACGATGGCCGGCCAAGCTCAGGACCTCGGTGGCAACTGGCTCGCGGCGAGCGACCTGAACTGCTCGCAACGCTTCCTCGATGCCGTCCGCCGCCTGAAGCCCGTCGATTTGCAGCGCGTCGCCCGTCACTACCTCACGGCGGAAAATCGCACCCTCTACGCGCTGCTGCCCGAAGGCACCACACCTCGCAGCACATCGAACGTTGAAGTCACCAGCCGGAGTGACATCCAGTGGTTTCGCCTGCCGAACGGCCTGCGCCTGCTCGTGAAGGAAGACCACCGCCTGCCGTTCGTTTGTTTTCGCGCAGGCCTGCGCGGCGGCGTGCTGGCTGAGACGGCGGCCAACTGCGGAGCCAGTTCCATGTTGAGCAAGGTGATGATGAAAGGCACGCGAACCCGCACGGCGGAGGCGCTGGCCATTGAAATTGAAAGCCTCGGAGGCAGCCTCGACACCTACAGCGGCAACAACAGCATCGGCGTCACGGCGGAAGTGCTGCGGGATGATTTTACCTCCGGCCTGGAGCTGGTCGCCGACGTGTTGCTGCGGCCGGCGTTGCCGCCGCTCGAGCTGGAACGCGAGCGCGAGATCCAACTCGGAAACCTCCGCCACCAGCGCGACGAGTTGCTCGCGAGCTGTTTCAAGCTCATGCGCAAGTCGCTTTTCGGCGACGCCGGTTACGGTCTCGATTCGCTCGGCACGGAAGCGACCGTCAAGGCCCTGCAAGTCACCGACCTGGCCGCGTTGCACCGGCGGCTCGTCACTCCGGACAATTGCGTGCTCGCCATCTACGGGGCCGTCGAGACGAAGCGCGTTGTCGCTGCAGTGAAGCAGGCATTCGGCAAGTGGAAGGCCGTTGCGCAGGCCGGTTCGCCCTTCGCTGTTCACCATTCGCAATTCACCTCCGGCCGCGCCGCCGACACGCGTGACAAAAAGCAGGCGGTTCTCGCCATTGGCTTCCCGGGCACGACGATGCACAACGACGACCGCTACGCGCTGGACTTGATCCAGGAGTCGTGCAGCGACATGGGATCACGGCTCTTCACGCGCGTCCGCGAGAAGCTGGGGCTGGCCTACTACGTCGGCGCGCAGCACCTCGCCGGACTGGTGCCCGGCTTTTTTGCGTTTTACTGCGGCACCGCGCCGGAGAAGGCCGCGCTGGTCGAGCAGGAGTTGCTGGCCGAGGCGGACCTGCTGCGCACGGACGGGCTCACCGAGGAGGAGTTACAACGAGCCAAGGCGAAAATCATCGGGCAGAAAAAAATCTCCCGGCAGGATCTGGGCGGTCAGGCGATGCTGCATGCCCTCGATGAACTTTACGGACTAGGCTACGCGCACCACGCTCAGGATGACGCGCGCTACGAGGCCGTGACGCTGGCCGAAGTGCGCACGGTTGCCGCGCGGTATTTTCGTGCCGAGGCCAGCGCGGTCGCGGTCATCAGCGGGCCGTTGCCGGGCGGAACAGAAGCGACGTGAAATCCTGATGACTTCACGGTTTTCTGTTTGAATGTGGAGTGCGGGTGAAGATACTGCGCGCGCATTTTGACAAAGCCAATTGATCAGCCGGCAGACGCGTTGCGCGTATGAGCCAAGAGCAATATCTCAAAAGCCCGTGCCCTCATTGCAATGGGCGCATTTCTTTCCCGGCCAGCGCGCGTGGCATGACGGTGAACTGCCCGCACTGCGGTCAGCAGACAGTCTTGGACGCATCGGCGGCACCGCCCCCGGCTCCGTCCGCGCCGCCCGCTACAAGTGCACCAGCGGCTCCCGCAGCTTCGCCGGCCCCGGCCCAAGCGAAACCCACGGCTCGACCGGTGGCTGCGGCCCAAGCGAAACCCGTCGCAGCAAAGCCACTCACAGAGGCCCAAAAGGCCGCTATCGCCGCCGCCCGCGCGGCGAATCCCGCCGTCCGCCCGCACGCTGCGCAAGCTGCAGCCAAACCAGGCGGCAAAAAATCCATGGTCGTCAAAACCCAGTGGGCAGACGGGGTGGAGGAGGCCGGTGACGGGAAGCCGGTGCGGTGTGATTTCTGCGGCACCAAGGTTCCGTTTGGCGCGGCCCAATGCCCGGATTGCGGCACGGCAGTGAAGGCACCGGCGCTGGTGGAGGAGAAGCCCAACTGGTTTCGTCGCGTCGGCGCTGCGCTGGTGATCATACTCGCGTTGGTCGCGGCGTGGCGCTGGGGCGAGTATTACCTATCTGTCCGGCCCAAACGGGGCGCGGATGGCAAGCCGGCAGTCGAGGGCGTCACCATTTTGAGCCAGAAGTTGGACAAGCAGCCCGGCACGGCGTTGATGTTTGTGCGCGGGACGGTCACGAACCATTCCGACGTGCCGTATTTCGGCGTGAAGGTGGAGTGTGACCTGCTCGACAAGAACGGCGTGTCTCTCGGGAAATTCTCCGACACGCGGATGGTGCTCGATCCGCACAAGCTCTTTCCGTTTAATATCGCGCTGCTCGATCCGGATGCGGTGCGTTACACCAACCTCACCGTTTCGGCCCAGCGATGAACCCGCCCGCGTTTCCCGATTATCGTCCACGCCGGCTCCGGCAATCGCCCTTGCTCCGGCGGATGGTGGCGGAAACCGAATTGAGCACCCGCCAGTTGGTGCTGCCACTTTTTGTGCGGCCTGGGCGCAAGCTGCGCCGCCCCATTGGCGCAATGCCCGGCGTCAGCCAACTCAGCGTGGACGAACTGTTGAAGGATGCGACGGCAGCTCACTCGGCGGGGGTGCCGGCGGTGCTGCTCTTTGGCATTCCCGACACGAAGGATGAAAAGGCCTCCGGAGCCTACGCCCGCAACGGGATCGTGCAGCAGGCGGTGCGCGCGTTGAAGCGCGAGCTGCCCGGCTTGCTTGTCATCACAGACGTCTGCCTCTGCGAATACATGAGCCATGGGCATTGTGGCCTCGTGCATCGCGCGGCTGGCAAGGTGTTGAACGATCCCACGCTGAAGCTACTCGCCCGCGCCGCTGTGAGTCATGCCGAGGCCGGGGCGGACGTGGTTGCCCCCAGCGACATGATGGACGGCCGCGTGCGGGCGATTCGCAGAGCTTTGGATGAAGCGGATTTTCAAGACACGCCGATTCTTTCCTACGCTGCGAAATACGCCTCCGCCTTTTACGGGCCATTCCGCGAGGCGGCTGAGTCTGCGCCGCAGTTTGGGGATCGACGCAGCTACCAAATGAACCCGGCCAACGCCGAGGAAGCCTTGCGCGAGGTCGCGCTCGATATCGCCGAGGGCGCGGACATGGTCATGGTGAAACCCGCGCTGGCTTACCTGGATATTTTGCACCGCGTCAAGACGACCTTCGGCTATCCGACGGCAGCTTATGCGGTGAGTGCTGAACACGCGATGATCAAGGCGGCAGCAGCGAAGGGCTGGATCGACGAACGCGCGGTGACGTTGGAAGCGTTGCTGGGAATGCGCCGGGCTGGGGCCGACATCATCATTACCTATGCGGCGCAGGACGTGTGCGGCTGGCTGAAAGGCTAGTTAGCCGGGCCGCTGGGCTACTTGTCCGCGCCGAAGAAGACGTAAACCAAAATCCCGATGATGCCGAGGGCAAGCACGGAGCCCACGATGATGAAGATCAGCGTGGTCTTGTTGCTCTTCTTCTTAAACGGTGAGTTTTTGTCGAAGGTCGTTATCTTCTGCGTGCCGGTCTCAAATTCGTTCAGCTTTACGCCCTGAGGGAGGACCGCTGTCTTGTCCAAGACCTTTTTGCCTGAGGCTCCGGTTGGGGCGGAGGCTTCGAGGCGTGCCTCCACGGAACCGAAGCGGACGGTCTGGCCGACTTGGAGTGCCTGCTCGGAAATCTGCTCGCCGTTGATGAAGGTGCCATTGGTGGAGTCCAAGTCTTTTACCGTGACATCGTTGCCTTTGAGCAGGATTTCGCAGTGGTGACTGGAGACGGAGGGGGCAGGGATCTGAAAGTTATTGTCCTCCAACCGCCCAACGGTGGAGCGTTCCGCCTTCAACTCAAAGGACCGCCCGGTGAATCCTTCGGTTAACAAGACAAGTCTGGGCATACGTCGTTCGGTTTGAAGCGAGTATCGACAGAGTGCCGATCAAGTCAAACCGTTTTCGGCCGGTCCCGCTGCCGGTTGGCAGCCTTTGCTTTCTGGTTGAGCGCTGGCGGTGGCCTGTTTAGCGTCGGCCATGCCTAATTTGTCGTGTCTGTGCTCCAGAGTGAGAGCGGTTGTCCTCGTTCGATTGGGAATCTGGTTCAGCGCCCTGATTTTTGTCGCGGTGGCCACCGCCGCCGAGCCGTTGCGCCAGACCTTGAGCAAGCTGCCGTTCAAAATCGCCTACGAGACCTACACCAACGACAACTGGGAAATCTTCGCCATGAACGCGGACGGCTCGGGCGTGGTGAACCTCACGGCGACGCCGAAGGTGCATGAGCATTACCCGCAGGTTTCCCCGGACGGGTCGAAGATCGCGTTCTCCGTGGACGAGGGCGAAGGCCGCGATACCGTGCGCAGCCTCTGGGTGATGGACGCGGACGGCAAGAACCGCCGCAAGCTCGCGGACAATGCGCGCGAGCCGTTTTGGAGCCCGGACGGTAAATCCGTTGGCTTCCTGCCGCAGGAGTTTCCGAAGTTCAATGTGGTGGACTACTACACAAAGGGCATGAGCTTTGTGGATCTCGCGACGGGCAAGATCGAGGAGCATCCGAACGCCGCGAGTTTGCATCATCTCTACAACCCCGGCTTCTCGCCGAACGGCAAGTGGGTCGTTGCCACCGTCCACGCGGGCATGGGTGTGGGCCACGGCATCATGCTCATCGAGCGGCATGGAAACAAAATCATCAACCTCAAGATCCCCGGCTGCCGTCCGTGCTTCAGTCCGGACGGCAAACAGATCGCGTGGGGCCCGGGCGACCACGAGATTGCGACCGCGCCGATTGACACGGATGCCGCCGAGCCGTCCGTGGGCGAGCGGCGCGTGCAGATCAAGGACGACAAGCTGAAGATTTATCATGTGGACTGGTCGCCCGACAGCCGCTTCCTCTCGATCAGCCGCGGGCCGAACGGCAAGGGCGATCCGAACAAGCCGGGCACCTTCATGGCCGCGTGTGAGATCGTCGGCGTCCATGCGGCTGGCTGGAATCTTATCGCTGTCTCGGCCGAGCGTGCGGGCGTGCTGGATCTGAACACTGCAGACGAGTCGCAGTTCGCCGCGCTAACCACCAACGGCGCGAGCAACAAAGAGTCCGCGTGGTTCCACGCGGGCAAGAAAGCGGGAGGCCGGTAAGTGACGCGCTTGGTTTGTCGCGGTCTCGTTTTGGCCATCGCTGTTCTCCTCGCTGCGTGCGAGAAGCCGCGGCCTTCCGCTGGATCCGAGGCGAAGCCCTTGCCAAGTCCTGTCCTCACCGCCAGCCAGCCCTTCGAGGTCATCACTGCTTCCGGCGTCCCGATGGTCGCCTTGCCCGGCGGCGAGTTCACGATGGGCAGCGACAAGGGCAACGAGGACGAGGCACCCGCGCACAAAGTGAAGATCAGCGCGTTCCTCATGGACCAGTTCGAAGTCACGCACGAGCTGTTCAAGCAGGCGCAGTTGCCCAACCCCTCGCACTGGCAGGATCATCCGAAGAAACCCGTCGAACGCGTGCGCTGGCGGGACGCCAAGCAGTATTGCAACGAGCGTTCCCTGCTCGAAGGACTGAAACCCTGCTACAACGAAAAGACCGCCGACCTCGACTGCGATTTCAGCGCGAACGGTTATCGCCTCCCAACCGAGGCGGAGTGGGAATATGCCTGTCGCGCAGGCAGCACGGCCGACTTCGATTTCGGCACGCCAGACAAGCTGCGGCAGTTCGCGTGGTTCGCCGACAACGGCGATTCAAAGACGCACGTCGTTGGCGAGCGCAAGCCGAACCGCTGGGGCATCCACGACCTTTACGGCAACGTCGCCGAGTGGTGCGAGGACGTGTATGCACCGGCTTATTACAGGGAGAGTCCCGCCGCCGACCCGCTCGGCCCGCCCAACCCCGGTAAGGACGTGAAGCGCGTGATGCGCGGCGGCTCGTGGAAGGCCAGTGCCGACATGTGCCGCGCGTCATTCCGCCAAGGCCAGAAGACCGGCGACACGGACGCGTGCTTTTTCACGGACTACTGCGGCTTCCGCTGCGTGCGCCGCGCGACGCCGGAGGAAATCGCCAAGCTGGCGCGGCCCAAATGAGTGTGAGATGAGCTGACACCGCGCCCGCCATGCTTTTCCACACTTGGACCTTCTTCGTTTACCTGCTGGTCGTGGTGCCCGGCTTTCTGCTGCTGCGCAAAACCCGGCTGTGGATTCCTTGGCTGCTGCTGGCGTCCTACGTCTTCTACGGTTGGTGGAATCCCTACTACCTCATCCTGGTCGCCTATTCCACCGCGCTGGATTTCATCCTCGTCGCGTTGATGGATCATTGTCCACTCGGCCGGCCCAAGGTGACGTTGCGCGAGCGACTCGCGCACCCGCGATTCGACGACACGGTGCTGAAGGTCGCCTTCCTCGTGTCGGCGCTGGGCACGTTGGGCTTCCTTGGCATGGCAGTGGCGGGCCTGCCCACGCTCCGCCCGACGATGGCAGTGCTCACGCTCATCTTCGGGCTGATGGCCGTGGGCGCGTTCTTTGCCAGCCGCGCGGTGTGGCTCGGTGTGAGCATCGTAAACAACCTCGCGATCCTCCTCTTTTTCAAATACGCGCAGTTCCTGGTGGAGAATGGTAACGCCTTGTTCGTGCGCCTGAAAATCCACGCCACTTTGCCCGATCCCGCGTCGCTCATGCCCTTCGGCGCGGCCTACGTGCTCCCGGTGGGCATCTCGTTCTTCACGTTTCAGTCGATGAGCTACAGCATCGACTTCTACCGAGGCCGCGTTCATCGCGAGCGGGACTTCATCCGCTTCGCCGCCTTCGTGAGTTTCTTTCCGCAGCTCATGGCTGGCCCCATCGAGCGTGCGTCGCACCTGCTACCGCAGTTCTACGAGTTCCCTAAAATCACCTCGCGCGATGTCACCGACGGCCTCTCGCTCTTCCTCGTCGGCCTGTTCAAGAAACTCGCGCTGGCCAACTACCTCTCCTACTACGTCGAGCGCGTTTACGACAACCCCAAGGCCTACGGGGCGCCCGCGCTGATCCTTGGCACGGTGGCCTTCGCTTGGCAGATCTTCTTCGACTTCAGCGGCTACACGGACATGGCGCGCGGCATTGCCAAGCTCATGGGCTTTAACCTCATGCTGAATTTCAACAATCCCTACCTCGCGACCGGCCTGGGCGATTTCTGGAGCCGCTGGCACATCAGCCTTTCCACGTGGTTCCGCGATTACCTATACATCCCGCTCGGCGGCAACAAGGAGGGGACGTTCAAGATGTATCGGAACCTCTTCATCACTTTCTTCGTGTCCGGCATCTGGCACGGCGCGAACTGGACATTTGTGATCTGGGGTCTGCTCCACGCCTTTGGGGTGATGGTCACGCGCGAGCTGGAGCACTCGGCCTTTTACCGCGATCGCGTGCCGCGGTTGATAAAGCAGCTCGGCGTGTTCGCGTTCGTATGCTTTGCGTGGATTTTCTTCCGCGCTGGCTCGATGACTGACGCGTGGCTCATCCTCCAACGCATCTTCACCACGGGCTGGATGGATCCGCAGATGCCGTTGCTCATGCTCGGCATCATCGCCGCGATCTGGCTCTACCAAATGGCCTACGAATCCAAGTTCAGGCCCGTGCTACAGACGAGTATCGTCCGCGTGGGTGCGGCGGTGCTGATGATACTCTACATGTTCCTGTGCTCGTCGGGCGGCGGGGCGTTCATCTATTTCCAATTCTGAGATGAGCCAGCCACCCAAACCGCCCACGATCGATACGCCGTTCGTCAACGAGGTGCGGCTCGACGCGCGCCAATGGCGGCTCGCCGCGGTCATCGTGGTCGTCATCCTCGGCCTCACTCCGTGGCTGTGGAAACGCATCGAGCGTTTCGAGACTGGGCCGGACTACCGCATCCCTTACACTCTCAGCAAAGACTACTGGCTCTACGAACGGCGGCTCGGCGAACTCCCAGCGAACCGCACAGCTCTCATCGGCGACTCCGTCATCTGGGGCGAATACGTCCTGCCCGACGGCACGCTCTCACACTTTCTCAATCAAGAGGCCGGCCAGTCTGACGCCTTCGTCAACGCCGGCGTCAACGGCCTTTTCCCGCTCGCGCTCGAAGGCTTGGTCGAACACTACGGCGGCGCGCTGCGAAATCGAAAAATCATCCTGAACTGCAACTTGCTTTGGATGAGCAGCCCCAAGGCCGACCTCTCGACGAAGAAGGAGGAACGCTTCAACCATTCCCGGCTCGTGCCGCAATTCACCCCGCGCATTCCGTGCTACCGCGCCGATGCGAGTGAGCGCCTCAGTGCGTTTGCGGAGCGAAGCCTCCCCGTGCTCGCGTGGGTGAATCACCTGCAAAACACCGCGTTCAACCAGCGTAGCATTCCCGACTGGACGCTCGAACAAGGCCCCGGCGAACCACCCGCCCACCCGAATGCCTACAAAAATCCCTTCACTCAAATCAGCCTCCAAGTGCCCGCTGCTCCAACGCAAGACCCCGAGCGCGGTCCGGCCAGCGCGCGCCACAAGCCGTGGTCCACCACCGGCGAAGGCTCGACTCGCTTCGAATGGGTGTCCCTCGAATCCTCGCTTCAATGGGCCGCCTTCCAGCGCCTGGCGCTGCTGCTGAGACAGCGTGGCAATGACGTGTTCGTGTTGGTTGGCCCATTCAACGAACACATGATGACGGAGGAAAATCGCGCGGCCTATCGCCCGCTTCGCGACGGCGTGGCGGCGTGGCTGCGCACGAATCAGTTTCCCCACCTCGTTCCCGAGCCGCTTCCCAGCCTGCTTTATGCGGACGCGAGTCATCCCTTGACCGAGGGCGACCACGCACTCGCGCAGCAGGTTCTCCGCGACGCAACCTTCGCAAAATGGTGGACCAGCCGTTGAAGCGGGCGTTTCTCGGAGGCGTTGCCCGGAAAAAAATCTGGCAGCCGTGCGCCGCGTGGTTAAGCTGCCTGTCCTGATTCGGTTAAAACCGATCCAAGAACCATCATGGAACCTACAGGCGATATCGCAGTCATTGGTCTGGCCGTCATGGGCCAGAACCTCATCCTCAACATGAACGACCACGGCTTCACCGTGGTGGCGTATAACCGCACCACATCGAAGGTGGATGAGTTCCTGGCCAACGAGGCCAAGGGCACGAAGGTGCAGGGCGCGCACTCAATTCCGGAGATGATGAGCAAGCTGAAGCGTCCCCGCCGTATCATGCTGATGGTCAAGGCCGGCAAGCCGGTGGATGAGTTCATCGAGACGCTCCTGCCACACTTGGAAGCCGGTGACATTGTGATCGACGGTGGAAATTCCCTCTTTGGCGACACGGATCGTCGGGTGAAATATCTGGAGTCGAAAGGATTTCAATACATCGGCACCGGCGTGTCCGGCGGCGAAGAGGGCGCGCGACGCGGGCCTTCGATCATGCCCGGTGGTTCGCATTCCGCTTGGGCGGCGGTGAAACCGATTTTCCAAGGCATCTCCGCCAAGGTAGACGGCGGCGCTCCCTGCTGTGACTGGGTTGGCGAAGGCGGTGCCGGCCATTACGTGAAGATGGTGCACAACGGCATCGAGTATGGCGACATGCAGCTCATCTGCGAGGCCTACAACATCATGAAGCACGGCCTCGGCATGAGCGCCGACGAGATGCACGAGGTGCTAAAGGAATGGAACACCGGCGACCTCGACAGCTATCTCATCGAGATCAGTCGCGACATCCTCGCCAAGAAGGATGAGGACGGCTCCCCGCTCGTGGACAAGATTCTCGACACTGCCGGCCAGAAGGGCACCGGCAAGTGGACGGTCATCAACTCGCAGGACCTGGGCATCCCCATCACGCTGATGGCGGAAGCTGTTTACTCCCGCTGCGTCTCGGCGCTGAAGGACGAGCGCGTGAAGGCCGCGAAGAAGTTGAAAGGCCCGCGTCCGTTCCTCACGAGCATCGCGGCGAGCCCCGAGCGCAAGAAGCAGTTCATCGCCGACATCCGCGATGCCCTCTATGCCTCGAAGATCGTCAGCTATGCGCAGGGCTACATGCTCATGCGCGCCGCCGCCGCCGAATACAAATGGAACCTCAACTACGGCGGCATTGCCCTGATGTGGCGCGGCGGCTGCATCATCCGCTCGCGCTTCCTCGGCAAGATCAAGGAAGCCTACGACAAGAATCCCAAGCTGATGAATCTCATGCTGGACGATTACTTCCGCGGCGAGATCAAGCGTTGCCAGAAGGGCTGGCGCAAGATCGTATCGACGGCAGCCCTGCGCGGCATCCCCGTGCCGGCTTTCAGCACGGCGCTGGCCTTCTATGATCAGTATCGCAGCGCTGTGCTCCCGGCGAACCTGCTCCAGGCGCAGCGCGACTACTTCGGTGCGCACACCTACGAGCGCCTCGACAAGCCGCGCGGCGAGTTCTTCCACACGAACTGGACCGGCCGCGGCGGGAACATCTCGTCGAGCACCTACAACGTGTAAGACAGGCAGCGCGGTCTTCCACAAACGCCCGGCGGGTTCCTGCCGCCGGGCGTTTTTTTGTTCGTCAGAACGGAATAAAAAGTTGCTTTGGACCGATGGGTGGCTAGGTTATCCCCCCGCTGCCAAGACGGCAGTTCAAAACGACAACCTTGCAGTTCAACGCATGAGCAAACGCTTCATCTTCTCCTCGGAATCCGTCGGCGAAGGCCATCCGGACAAAGTCGCAGACACGATCTCGGATGCCGTGCTGGACGCCTGCCTCACGCAGGACAAAACCAGCCGCGTCGCCTGCGAGACCTACGTGAAGTCGAACATCGCCGTCGTCGGTGGAGAGATCACCACGCGGGCCAAGCTGGACTTCGTGAAGCTCGCTCGCGAGGCCATCCGGGGCATCGGCTATGTGAACGACGACGATGTGTTTCATGCGGACAAGGTGTTCGTGAACACCATTATCACCCAGCAGTCGCCGGACATTTCCCAAGGCGTGGATGCCAAGGCTGCCAAAGGCAAGAAGAAGGCCGAGCAGGGCGCCGGCGACCAGGGCCTGATGTTCGGCTACGCCAGCGACGAGACGCCGGAGCTGATGCCCGCGCCAATCATGTTCGCCCATCGGCTCGGCCGAAAGCTCACCGACATCCGCAAGAGCGGTCGCGTTCACTGGCTCCGACCGGACGCGAAGTCCCAAGTGTCCGTGGTTTATGAGAACGACGAGCCGGTCGCGATCTCCAACGTCGTTATCTCCACCCAGCACACCGCCGACGTGGAACACAAGCAGATCGAGGAGTTTTGCATCGAGGAAGTCATCAAGAAGGTGCTGCCCAAGAACCTGCTCACTCCTGACACCCTTTTCCTCATCAACCCCACCGGCCGCTTCGTCGTCGGTGGACCGCAGGGCGACACCGGCTTGACCGGTCGTAAGATCATCGTGGACAGCTACGGTGGGTTTGGTCGGCACGGTGGTGGTGCCTTCTCAGGCAAGGACCCCTCGAAGGTGGATCGCAGCGCCGCCTACATGGGCCGCTACGTTGCGAAAAACATCGTCGCCGCCGGGCTGGCCAGCCGTTGCGAAATCCAGTTCGCCTACGCCATCGGCTATCCTGACCCCGTCAGCGTTTACGTGAACACCTTCGGCACCGCCAAGGAAGGTCTCACGGACGAGTCGATCACCGCCGCCGTCGAGCGTGTCTTCAGCTTCAAGCCGGCCGACATCGTCAAGCAGCTCAATCTGCTCCGCCCGATCTATTCCAAGACCACCAACTACGGCCACTTCGGCAAGAGTGACAAAGACCTGACGTGGGAAGCCACGGACAAGGTCAAGGCGCTGCAAAAGGCCGTCAAATAAGGTTCAAGAGTGAAGGGTTCAGGTTTCAGCGTGAGCGGTATCGGGTCTGACCTGAACTCACATGGCCTACCAATCATTTGAGAACCTTGAAGTCTGGAAGCTTAGTTGCCGGCTCGCCGTGGTGGTTTGCAAAACCGTCGGTGAATCAAAGCACTTCGCCCTCCGGGACCAGATGATGCGGGCCGTGATCTCCATTCCTTCCAACATTGCCGAAGGCTACGAGCGGGACAGTGACCCGGACTTCATCCGCTTTCTGCGCATCGCCAAAGGCTCTGCCGCCGAGCTGAGGCCCCAGTGCTACATTGCCATCGAGTTGGCATTGTTCCCCAAAGAACAGCTCCAATTTTTCATCCAAGAATGCCGCGAAGTATCCGCCATGCTCCAAGGCCTCATTCGCGCTCGCAGCAAGTCTGAAACCTGAAACCTTGAACCTGAAACCTT